>NZ_VRVA01000019.1:0-71367 GCF_008039945.1 Methylobacterium sp. WL64 | reverse complement strand
CCGCCCGCCCCGCCGGCGCGACCGCCGCGGCGCGTCCCGCCGGCCGCGGTGCGCAGACCAACGAGGACGAGTCCGAGACCAAGCGGGTCATCCGCCGTCCCGGCATGCCGCTCAAGATCATCGCGCCCCCGAAGACGCCGAAGTCGCCGGGCGGTGACCGCAACCGCGGCCGCCTGACCATCGCGACGGCGACGTCCGGTGAGGACGAGCGGACCCGCTCGGTCGCCTCGTTCCGCCGCCGCCAGCAGCGCATGAGCGGCCGGGGGCAGGTCGAGCAGAAGGAGAAGCTGTCCCGCGAGGTGACGATCCCCGAGACGATCACCATCCAGGAACTCGCCAACCGCATGTCGGAGCGGGCCGTGGACGTGATCCGCCTGCTGATGAAGCAGGGTGAGATCCACAAGATCACCGACGTGATCGATTCGGACACCGCCCAGCTCATCGCCGAGGAGCTCGGCCACACCGTGCGCCGCGTCGCCGAGTCCGACGTGGAAGAGGGCCTGTCCTCCGACGAGCCGGATCTGGAGGAGGATCTCGATCCCCGTCCGCCGGTGGTCACCATCATGGGCCACGTCGATCACGGCAAGACCTCGCTGCTCGACGCGATCCGCAAGGCGAACGTGGTGGAGGGCGAGGCCGGCGGCATCACCCAGCACATCGGCGCCTATCAGGTCGCCTCGCCGTCCGGCGAGATGATCACCTTCATCGACACCCCGGGCCACGCGGCGTTCACGTCGATGCGCGCCCGCGGCGCCAAGGTCACCGACATCGTGGTGGTCGTGGTGGCGGCCGATGACGGCGTGATGCCGCAGACCATCGAGGCGATCCAGCACGCCAAGGCGGCGGGCGTCCCGATGATCATCGCGGTCAACAAGATCGACAAGCCGGACGCGAACCCCCAGCGGGTCCGCACGGAGCTGCTGCAGCACGACATCCAGGTCGAGTCGATGGGCGGCGAGACCCTGGAGTTCGAGGTTTCGGCCAAGACCGGCGACGGTCTGCCCGAGCTGCTGGAGGGCATCCAGATCCAGGCCGAGATCATGAACCTGCGCGCCAACGAGAAGCGCGACGGCGAGGGTACGGTCATCGAGGCCCAGCTCGACCGCGGCCGCGGCCCGGTGGCGACCGTGCTGGTCCAGCGCGGCACCCTGTTCACCGGCGACATCGTCGTGGCCGGCGCCGAGTGGGGCCGCGTGCGCGCCCTGGTCGACGACCTCGGCGAGAACGTGCAGTACGCCGGCCCGTCGGTGCCCGTGGAGGTCCTCGGCTTCAACGGCACCCCCGATGCCGGCGACCGCGTGACCGTGGTGCCGAGCGAAGCCCGGGCCCGCGAGGTCACCGAGTATCGCGCCCGCCAGAAGCGGGAGCGCCAGAATGCCCGCGCCAGCGGTGCCAACCGCTCGCTGGTCGACATGATGCGCGACCTCAAGGAAGGCGCCGGCCGCAAGGAGCTGCCGGTCGTCATCAAGGGCGACGTGCAGGGTTCGGTCGAGGCGATCTCGGGCGCCCTCGAGAAGCTCGGCAACGGCGAGGTCGCGGCCCGCATCCTCCTGTCGGGCGTCGGCGGCATCACCGAGTCGGACATCACCCTGGCTCAGGCGTCGAAGGCGGTGGTGATCGGCTTCAACGTGCGCGCCCTCAAGGAGGCCCGCGAGGCCGCCGAGCGGGCGGGGATCGATATCCGCTACTACAACATCATCTACGACCTCGTGGACGACATCAAAGCCACGCTGTCGGGGATGCTGCCGCCCACCCTGCGGGAGGAGCGCCTCGGCGAGGCGACCATCCAGGAGGTCTTCGAGGTCTCGAAGGTCGGCAAGGTCGCGGGTTGCCGCGTGCAGGACGGCATCGTGGAGCGTGGCGCGCATGTCCGCCTCATCCGCGACAGCGTCGTGATCCACGAGGGCAAGCTCAAGACCCTGAAGCGGTTCAAGGACGACGCGAAGGAAGTCACCTCCGGCCAGGAGTGCGGCATGGCCTTCGAGAACTTCGAGAACATGCGCGCAGGCGATGTGATCGAGTGCTACCGGGTCGAAGAGATCCGCCGCACGCTCTGAGAGCCCGGACCCGATCCGGACAGGGCGGTCGCGGCGTCAGCCGCGGCCGTCTTTTCGTTTCGCGCGTCGTTTCGCGCACCGCGCCCCTCTTGGACGTGATCCCTCTTGGACGTGAACCGGCCGCCCTGCGCCGCCGGCCCGAGACAGAATGGCCCAGAAACCAACCTCCAGCGGCCCCTCGCAGCGCCAGCAGCGCGTGGCCGAACTCGTGCGCCACGCCCTCGCGGAGGTGCTCCAGCGCGGCGACATCCAGGATCCGGTGCTCAACACGCATGTCGTGACCGTGCCGGAGGTGCGGATGTCTCCGGACCTGAAGCTCGCCACCGCCTACGTGATGCCGCTCGGCGGTGTCGACGAGGCGCCGGTGATCGCCGCCCTGGACCGCCACCGCAAGGTGCTGCGCCAGGAGGTGGCGCGCCGAGTGAACCTGAAATTCGCGCCCGAGCTGCGCTTCCTCCGCGACGAGACCTTCGACGAGGCGGCACGCATCGACAAGCTGCTCCGCGACGAGCGGGTGCAGCGCGACCTCGTCCCGGAGCGGGACGGCGACGGGCATGAGGACGACGAACCGGAGACCGGTCGGGGGCATTGATCCCCGACGGCACACGGACAGGAACGGGGCAACGACCCCGGGGGACACGAGGCTATGACCGTTTCCATCGAAGATCATCCGCCGGCCGAGCGCGCGGTACCCGGTCCCGGCACCGAGCGCCGGGGCCCGGAGGAGCGCCGCCCGCAGCGCGGGCCGCGTCCCGACCGGCCCAAGCGCCGGGACGTGTCGGGCTGGGTCATCCTCGACAAGCCCGTCGGCATGACCTCGACCCACGCCGTCGCGGTGGTGAAGCGCGCCTTCAACGCCAAGAAGGCCGGCCATGCCGGGACCCTCGATCCGCTGGCGTCGGGCATCCTGCCGATCGCCCTCGGTGAAGCGACCAAGACCGTCCCGTTCGTCATGGACGGTCGCAAGGCCTACCGGTTCACCGTGCAGTGGGGTGTCGAGACCGACACCGATGACGCCGAGGGCCGGGCCGTGGCGACCAGCGAGGCCCGCCCGGAGCGCGCCGCCGTGGAGGCGGCCTTGCCGACCTTCGTGGGGGCGATCGAGCAGGTCCCGCCGCGCTATTCCGCGATCAAGATCCAGGGCGAGCGCGCCTACGACCTGGCCCGCGAGGGCGAGATCGTGGAACTGGTGGCCCGGCCGGTGCAGATCGACCGCCTCGCGGTGGTGGAGCATGACGGCGAGCGCACCGTGATCGAGGCCGAGTGCGGCAAGGGCACCTATGTCCGTGCCCTGGCCCGCGACCTCGGCCGTATGCTCGGCTGCTACGGCCATGTCTCGGCCCTGCGCCGCACCCGCGTCGGGCCGTTCTCGGAAGCCGAATCGTGCTCCGCCGCCGGCTTGACCGAGGGCGGCCCGGAAGCCGCACTCGCGCATCTCCGGCCGGTCGAGACCGCGCTGGACGCGATCCCCGAGGTGACGGTCTCGCGCGACCTGGGCCTGCGCCTGATGCGCGGCCAGTCTGTCATCCTGCGCGGCCGCGACGCCCCCGTGGAGGGCAAGGCCTTCGCGACCTGCGGCGGCATCCTGGTCGCGGTGGGCGACGTCGAGCGCGGCGAACTGGTGCCGCACCGGGTGTTCCACCTCGGCGGCACGGCGCCGGGGCGCAACGCCGGGTAACGGCCGTCCTGCCTTCACCGACGCGGGCTGCCGGATCGACGGTTCGGGTTTTTCAGCGCAAGTCGCTCCAACCCAACGCGTTTCTCCTCCCCCTCGTGGTTTGGATGTTCACGCATCGTCGCTCACAGGGCGCGACGAACCCCCTCTTCGGTACGGAAGAGGGGACCCGCGCCGTCATCCCGGGGCGCCGCAGGCGAGCCGGGGATGACGGCGGGTGGCTTTTTCGACGGAGCCTCAAGGCGGAAAAGACTGAGCCTTCCGCCCTGAACAGCGATCAAAATCCCAACCTGTCCGACCCGGTGTCACAAGGGTAGGAGAACGCCTCGTGCCCCCGCGCGGACGACGACGTGTGACCGTCGTCATCCGCGCGGGGGCGGCGACCTGCGGCGCATTCGGAAACAGGGGGGGCGGCGGTTGCCGGCCGCATCCCAGCCGGATCTCCTTCGCACCCATCCCGTCCAAACCCGCCAGCCCTACACCTGAGGCGCGTCCGCGCAGGCGGAACGAACCGGGGCGGGCGGACTTTGGCCCCGGCAACCGGCCTGGGAATACGATGAACGAACACGCGTGCGATGTGGCGGTGATCGGGGCCGGGACCGCCGGCATCGCCGCTTATCGGGCCGCCACCGACGCCGGGGCCAGCGCCGTGCTGATCGAGCGCGGCCCGGGGGGGACGACCTGCGCCCGGGTCGGCTGCATGCCCTCGAAGCTGCTGATCGCGGCAGCCAAGGCCGCCCACGCGGCCCGGAGCGCCGATCCGTTCGGCATCCGGGTGTCCGGCGTCGCGGTGGATGGGCGCGCGGTGCTCGAACGCGTCCGTGCTGAGCGGGACCGGTTCGTCGACAGTGTTCTCGACGGTCTCGACGGGCTGCCCGAGGGCGCGCGCATCGCCGGCACCGCCCGGTTTGAGGATGGCCGCAGCCTGACGGTCGATGCCCACACGCGCATCGCCTTCAAGGCCGCCGTGATCGCCACGGGATCGAGCCCGAACATCCCGAAGCCGCTCCACGGGCTTGGCGACCGGCTTCTCACCACCGACACCCTGTTCGAGATCCCCGATCTCCCGGGCTCGCTCGCCGTGCTCGGCGCCGGCGCGGTCGGGATCGAGATCGCCCAGGCGATGACGCGCCTCGGCGTCCGGGTCACGGTGCTCGATACGGGCGACACGGTCGCCGGGCTGTCCCAGCCGGACCTCGCCCGACAGGCCGCCGCGATCTTCGGTGCGGAGCTGGACCTGCATCTCGGCGCGACGCTCGAAGCGGCGACGCGCGACGGCAACGGCGTGCGCCTCGCCTGGACAGACCAGCACGGGCACGCGCAGGTGACGCGGGCCGAGCGGGTGCTCGCCGCGACCGGCCGCGCGCCGAACCTCGACGGACTCGGGCTGGACGCCGCAGGCCTGCGCCTCGGCGACGACGGCGTGCCGGATTTCGACCGGCGCAGTCTCGTTTGTGCGGGCGCCCCGATCCTGATCGCCGGTGACGCCGATGGCTGGCGGCCTGTGCTGCACGAGGCCAGCCGCCAGGGCGGGATCGCCGGCGCCAACGCGGCGGCGCTGGCTGCGTCCTGCGCCGTGGCGAAGCCGGAACCCTGGACCAGCCTCGCCATGGTGTTCACCGATCCGCAGGTCGCGGTGGTCGGCGCGCCCTACGAGGCCGACGCCCCCGGCCGCGTGACCGGCACCGTCGAGTTCGCCGACCAGGGCCGCGCCCGGGTCGACGGCGCGAATCGCGGCGGCCTGCGGATCTGGGCCGACCGGGACGGTACGCTCCTGGGGGGCGAAATGATCGGACCCGCGGTCGAGCATCTGGCGCATCTGCTGACCCACGCGATCGCGGACGGAAAGACCGCCGCAACTGTCCTGAACCAGCCCATATACCACCCTACAGTTGAGGAGGGATTTTCGACGGCATTGTCTGAAATCACACACACGATCTGCCGGTCTTAGTCTGCGTTCAACGGCATCGTGATTCCGGTTTCATCTTGGTGTCTGAGGAAGCATTGCACTTCACTGCGCCCCCGGTCATATCAGACCGGATGAGCGGGGTGCTTTCCTGATGCCGCCGAAACAGGCCCCCCAAGGCGGCCCCGACCTGGATACGCTCGCGTCCGACGCGCTGGACCGCCTCGACGAGGGCGTTATCGGCCTCGACGCGGACGGCACGGTCGTGGTCTTCAGCGAGGGCGCGAGCACCCTCTCGGGCCTCTCGCGCGAATCAGTTCTGGGCCGCAACTATTTCCGCGAGGTGATGCCGGGCACGAACGTGCCGAGTTTCCGCGGCCGCTTCCTCTCCGGAACCCGCAGGGGCGCCCTGGACGAGAGCTTCGACTACGTGTTCGGCCGGCTGCCCCAGCCCCTGCGCGCGCGGGTCCACATGCGCCACGGCAAGGCCGCGGAGGCCGGGCCGGTCACGTGGCTGACCATCGATCCGCTGGAGAGCCTCGGCGCCGGCCTGTCCCGTGAGGCCGTCATGGCGGCGATCGGCCGGCGGGCCCGGGCCGAGCCGGTGGATGCCAGCCACTGCGAGCGCGAGCCGATCCACATCCCGGGCTCGATCCAGCCCAACGCGGTCATGATCGCGGCCGACGCCGGGACCCTCCAGGTCCTGGCCTACTCGGCCAATGTCGACGAGATCGTGGATCCCGTGGATCCGCCGCTCGCCGGCCGTCCCCTGGAGGAGGTGCTGCCCCGGGACTTCGTCGCGGCGGTCCGCGCGCGGCTTTCGGCCGGCACCCTGTCGGACGGCCTGTCCGTCCGCCGCCGGCTGACCCTGACCGGCCGCGCCGCACCCTATTACGTGGTCGCCCACGCCCATGCCGGCCGGGTGATCGTCGAGCTGGAGCTCGAGCCCGAATCCGCTGACGACTTCCCCACCGCCAGCCAGGTCGACACCGAGCTCGCGGTCGGGCGCCTGCGCGAGGCCGACACCCTGGCCGAGGCCGCCCGCATCGCCGCCCTGGAGATCCGGGCGTTCACCGGCTTCGAGGCCGTGCTGGTCTACCGGTTCGACGCGGACTGGAACGGCGAGGCGGTGGCCGAGGACAAGGTTCCGAACTGGTCGCGCAGCCTGCTCGGCCTGCGCTTCCCGGCTTCCGACATCCCCGCGCAGGCCCGCGCCCTCTACACCCGGGCCAAGAACCGTTTCGTGATCGACCGGGACAGCGTGCCGGTCGGCCTGGTCGCGGCCCCCGGCGCCGGCAACGGCCCGATCGACCTGACCTTCGCGCAGCACCGCACGCTGTCGCCGATCCACCTGGAGTATCAGCGCAACCTGGGCGTGAACGGCTCCATGTCGATCTCGATCATGGTCGAGGGCCGGCTCTGGGGCCTGATGATCGGCCATCACCGCCGCCCGCACTACGTCACGCCCGAGACGCGCTCGGCCGCTACCGTGCTCACCGACGCCTTCGCCATGCGGGTGCAGGAGATCGAATCGCGCCGGCTCTGGGAGGAGCGGCAGACCCATCTCGACGTCGAGGGCCGCCTGGTCCGCGGCCTGACCCGGTCCGACGACTTCGTGGCCGCGCTCACTGGCGGCACCACGACCCTGCTCGACCTGTTCAACGCCACCGGCGCCGGCATCGTGGCGGGCGAGCGGGTTACCCTCATCGGGCAGGCGCCGCCCCCCGCGGTGGTCGCCCGGATCGCCCGCTGGCTGCGGACCGGGCTGCAACCGGGCGAGACCGGCTACAGCAGCAGCAGCTTCACCGCGGAATACCTGGAGGCGGCCCCGTACCGGGAGATCGCCAGCGGCGTGCTCGCCGCCTTCGTGGACGAGTCGCGCGAGACCCTGCTGATCTGGTTCCGGCCCGAGGTGCCCAGCACCGTGACCTGGGGCGGCGACCCGCGCAAACCGGTGCTCGCCGGCAGCGGTCCGGTGGCCCTGCTGCCGCGTCGCTCGTTCGAGCGCTGGGTCGAGGAGCGCACCGGCTTCGCCACGGCCTGGGCCGCGTGGCAGGTCCATCTCTCCCGCTCGCTCGTCGAGGCGGTCGAGGGCGTGGTGCTGCGCCAACGCCGCAAGATCGACGAGCTGACCAGCCTGCTCGCCGAGAAGGAGCGCCTGCTCGAGCAGAAGGACCTGCTGACCCGGGAGATCGACCACCGGGTGAAGAACTCCCTGCAGATCGTCTCGGCCTTCCTGCAGATGCAGCGCCGGCAGATCGCCGACCCCGACGCCCGCCAGGCCTTCGCGGACACCTCCGCCCGGGTGATGAGCGTCGCCCGCGTGCACGACAGCCTGTACCAGGCCGAGCGCTTCGACGAGGTCGATCTCGGTCAGACCATCGAGAACCTGTGCAACGATTTGGCGGGGCTGGCCGGCGAGGGCCACGCCGTGGACCTCTCGGCCGAGCCCGGCCTGATGGTGCCCTACCGCAAGGCGGTGGCGCTCTCGCTGATCGCCACCGAACTCGTCACCAACGCCTTCAAGTACGCCGCCAACCCCGCCGGCGGCGGCCGCGTCGAGGTCAGCGTCTCGGCCTCCGGCCCCGGCGAGGTCCAGCTCCGGGTCTGCGACGACGGCTCGGGCCTGCCCGACGACTGGGCCGACGCCAAGGTGCGCGGCAGGGGCACGGGCCTCGGGATGAAGCTGATCCGGGCGATGCTCGACCAGATCAACGCCCGGCTCGACGTGGCCAACAACCCGGGCGCGTGTTTCACGATCACGGCGTGAGCGGTATCGCCACCGCCATCGCGATCCCTCAGGCGTCCGCCTCCGCCAGCAGCCCGTCGACGAACTGCGCCAGACCCGTCCGGCGCGCCCGCTTCAGCCGCTCGGCGGACAGGATGCCCTGCAGCGCCCGGAAGGCGTCCTGCAGGTCCTCGTTGACGATGACGTAGTCGTACTCGCTCCAGCGCTGGATCTCGGTCCGGGCGTTGGCCAGGCGCTTCTCGATCGTCTCGGCCGAATCCTCGGCGCGGCGCTCCAGGCGCTGGCGCAGCTCGGCCATGCTGGGCGGCAGGATGAACACCGTCACGACGTCCTGGGCCAGCTTGGCCCGGACCTGGCGGGTACCCTGGTAGTCGATGTCGAAGATCATGTCCCGGCCCGAACCCAGGACCTTCTCCACCGGCCGGCGGGGCGTGCCGTAATAGTTGCCGTGGACCTCGGCCCATTCGAGCAGGTCGTCCCGGCTGCGCAGGTCCTCGAACGCCTCCCGGTCGATGAAGTGGTAGTGCCGCCCGTCGATCTCGGAGGGGCGGCGCGACCGGGTGGTGACCGAGATCGACAGGTCGAGCGCCCAGGCCGGGTCCTGCGCGACCGCCCGCGTCAGCGTGGTCTTGCCCGCCCCCGAGGGCGATGACAGGATCAGGATCAAGCCCCGCCGCGCGATCGTGTCGGAGACGTTGTTGGCCGGTCCGCTCATCCGCGTGGCTCCGTCGCGATATCCATCCGCATCCCCCGGTCCCGAAAAGTCATTCGATGTTCTGCACTTGCTCGCGGAATTGCTCGACCACGGCCTTGAGGTCGAGGCCGATCCGCGACAGGCTGATGTCGTTGGCCTTGGCGCCCAGGGTGTTGGCCTCGCGGCCGAACTCCTGGGCCAGGAAATCCAGCCGCCGGCCGATCGCGCCGCCCGCCGCGAGCAGCTCCCGGGCGCTGGCCACGTGGGCGTGCAGCCGGTCCAGCTCCTCGCGCACATCCGCCTTGCCGGCGAGCAGCATCGCCTCCTGGTGCAGGCGGTCGGGATCGAGGCCGGCCCCGCCCA
The DNA here is from genome assembly GCF_008039945.1 of Methylobacterium sp. WL64. Classification (NCBI taxonomy): domain Bacteria; kingdom Pseudomonadati; phylum Pseudomonadota; class Alphaproteobacteria; order Hyphomicrobiales; family Methylobacteriaceae; genus Methylobacterium; species Methylobacterium sp. WL64. Next base: position 61,923 of record NZ_VRVA01000019.1, on the reverse strand, counting down.
GAGCCGCGATGGAGGCCGCCAGCCGGGCCCGCACCGCCTCGGGCTTGCGCGCCGGGTTGTCCTCGGCGGCCTGGGTCAGCGCCGCGATCCGGTCGACCTGCGCGGTGACGATGTCGGCGAGCTGACGCCCTTCGGCCCGGCGGGCCTCGACCAGGTCGGCGACCACCTGGACCACGCCCTCGGCGAGGTCCCGGGCGACCGCCTCCGTCTCCGGCGACGCCGCCTCGTCGTCGCTCTCGATCACCCCGCGCACGCCGAGCAGCCCGTCCAGGGTCGCGGGCGCCACGCCATCGGGCCGCGGCACCCGGGCGACCGCCTGCGCGAGGCTCGCCAGCAGGGCTTCGTTGATCCGCACGCGGGCCGTCGTGTCCGGCTTGGTCAGCGTCAGGGTAAGCTGGCACTGCCCCCGGGACAGGGTCTTCTGCAGGGCCGCGCGCGCGGTCTCGCCGAGCCCGTCATAGCCGGCCGGCACCCGGACGCGCACGTCGAGCCCGCGCCCGTTGACGCTGCGGACCTCCCAGGCCCATTGCACCGCCCCGGTGGTGCCCGCCGCCCGGGCGAACCCGGTCATGCTCGCGATCTGGGCCAAGCCGACCCCCCGTCCTCAAGAAGATCGGGGCCTGTAGCACGGATCGCTTCGGGGGGAAGGGGCGGACGGGCAGGGGGGATGCCGGATCGGGGTTCATTTCGGACGGCCCCGAGGTTTCGGGGCTGCTGATCCGCGGCGTCCTTGCCGCGGCGCCCTCGTGCACGCAGCGCAGCGACCCGGCGATCCGTGACGGCCCGGGATCCCGCAGCCCACGTGATGACGCCGGTCGGGTGGTCCTCAGCCGAACAGTCCGGGAAGGCTGGCAGGCGGACCCTGACCCTTCCCCCTGGAGCGGACGTTCCTGCCCCAACCCAACCTGCTCGCCCGGCTTACCATGGAGGCATCCCGTAGGCAGTCATCCGTCGACCGTCCGGCAAATTCGGCTCGGGGTGGAGGTAGGACCCTGGCCCTTCGTCCTGGAGCGGACATTCCGCCCTCGAACCAAATGCATCATCCGGCGACGTCTACGGATTCGCCACCCATGGCCTCCCGGCGGGCGAAGGCCCAGTCGATCAGTGCCTCGATGGATGGCCCGAGCGCGACGCCCATCTCGCTGAGCGCATACTCAACCTTCGGCGGCACCTGGGGGTAGACCGTCCTGGTGACGATGCCGTCCTTCTCCAACTCCTTGAGCTGCTGGATCAGCATCTTCTGGTTCACGCCCTCGATCCGCTTCTCCAGCTCCGAGAACCGTAGCGGCACCTTCGCGGCGAAGAGCTGGACGATGATGACGATCTTCCACTTGCCCTCCAGCACCCGAAGGGTCTCGCTGGTCGCCGCCGCCCAAACGAGCTGCTGCTTTGGGTCTTCGCAGAACCAATCGCGCCCCTGACACATACTTACCTCCAGGTAAGCTACCCACCTTTTGGTAGGTTCTTGCTGATACTTCTAGCTACCCATATTTCCCGCTGCATCGCAACTGACGGGGTTGGGGAACAGGGCATAAAACTCGGCATCATCGGCACCGGGCACATCGGCAAGTCCCTGGCCACGAAGCTCAGCGCGGCCGGTCACGATGTGAAGGTTGCCAACTCTCGCGGTCCTGAAACCATCGGGGCCGACGTGCTGTCGTGGGGCGCCCGCGCCGTCACGGCACAGGATGCGGCCTCGAATGTCGACGTCGTCATCCTCTCCATCCCGCCGACCGGCATTCAGTAGATCGCCCCTCTGATCCGGGCGATCTCCGAGAAGACCATCGTCATCGACACCTCGAACTACTACCCGATGCGCGACGGGACAATCGACGCCATCGAGGCCAGTCAGGTCGAGAGCCTGTGGGTCTCCGAGCAACTGGGCCGGCCCCTCGTCAAGGCCTGGAACGCCATCGGTTCGAGCTCGCTGGCCGAGAAGGGTTCACCATCCGGTAAGCCGGGACGCATCGCCATTCCGATTGCGGCCGATTGCGAGGAGGATCGTCGCGTGGGCATGCGTTTGGTTGAAGATACCGGCTTCGACGCCTTCGATGCGGGGTCTCTCGCTGAATCGTGGCGCCAACAACCCGGTGCGCCGGGCTACTGCACGGATCTGACGCGCGAGGAGATGCCGGGCGCACTCGCGGCAGCCGACAGGGCCCGCCTGCCCAAGCGGCGCGACCTTGTGGTCGCGGTGGTGCAGGAGCGCGTCGGCGACGGCAAGACCAATCCGGACGCCGAGTTCGGCGTTCGCGTCGCGCGTACGATCTGCCTTTGACGCCTGACCTCGGCACTCACGAAAGGAAACGACCGATGACCCGCGTTGTCCGCTTTCACGAATACGGCTCCGCAGATGTGCTGCGCATCGAGGACATCGAGGTTCCCGGGCCTGCCGCCGATGAAGTGCAGATTGCGGTTCGAGCAATCGGCCTCAACCGTGCGGAGGTGATGTTCCGCAAGGGCGCTTACCTGCAGGAAGCGAACTTCCCCTCGCAGCTCGGCTACGAAGCAGCCGGTACGGTCAAGGCGACGGGCCGCGATGTGTCCGGGTTCGCCGAGGGCGACGCCGTCAGCGTCATCCCGACGCTCGATATGTCGCGTTGGCCCACCTATGGCGAGGTCATCAACATTCCCGTCCGCTCCGTCGTGAAGCATCCGGCCGCCCTTTCGTTCGAGAAGGCAGCCGCATCCTGGATGCAGTACGTCACCGCCTGGGGGGCTCTGATCGACCAGGCCAAACTCACCGCCAACGATTTCGTCATCGTGTCGGCCGCGTCGAGCAGCGTCGGCATCGCTGCGTTCCAGATCGCCCGCAGCGTCGGGGCGACGGTGATCGCAACCACCCGCACGAACGCCAAGGCGCAGGCGCTGATCGATGCCGGTGCGCATCACGTGATCGCCACGGACGAGGGCGACCTGGCGGCGCGCGTGAAGAACATCACCGGGGGCAAGGGGGCCCGCGTCGTGTTCGATCCAATCGGTGGCCCTGCCATCGCGCAGTTTGCCGAAGTCATGGCCGTGGGCGGCATTCTCCTGGAGTATGGCGCCCTCAGCCCGGACGAGGGGCCATTCCCGCAGTTCGCCGTGCTCGGCAAGAGCCTGATCCTGAAGGGATACCTCCACACCGAGATCGTCAGCGATGATGAGGCGCTTGCCCGTGCGAAGGCATTCATCATCGAGGGACTGGAAAGCGGCAAGCTCAATCCACTGGTGTCGCGGACCTTCCCGTTCTACCAGATCCGGGAAGCGACCCAATTCCTTGAGTCCAACGAGCAGATCGGCAAGATCGTCCTTACGCTCGATTGATTGTGAGGATGCTGGGCTCTCCAGGGTCCGGCATGACATCACCTGACAGCGTTCCGCTGGCGCACCGTCTGCTTGCGGAACGATCTGCCCGGCAGCGTACGTTCCCGGCTTCTGTAATGAGCCGAGAACGGGCGGAACAGCGATGTCCGCTTCGATACCTGCGCCGCCTGGAACCGGACCGGCGGAAATCCACCCAACCCAGTCGGAGGTCATCCTCCGCCATGCTGCTGCGAAGCGGACATTCCGAAGGTCCGTAGGGTCGGAAGCGGACCCACGGCACGCGTTCCACCCGTCGGATTCTCACCGCCAGGCTCGCTGCACGCGCCATGACGGAGAGCCGTCGGCGACGCAGCGGACAGAAGGCCCACGCACCGCGTGGATTTGCAGTGGATCCGTTCTGGTTCTGGAAAGCGCCGCGCTTCAGCGGAGCCCGGCGCCTCCCAGCCTACCGCCGCCCGCGCGGGGCCGGCGTCGGGTCGGCCAGCGCCGGGACGGTCTTGGGCGAGCCGAGATCGTAGCTGCGGTTCTTCAGCGGATCGAGGCGGGTGCCCTCGGAGGCGTCGAAGGCGCGGGTGCCCGGCGTGCCGGAATCGAGGGCGAAGGCCGCGTTGGTGTTCGGGGCGTTGCCCGGTGCGAAGGCCGAGGCCCGGCCGGGGACGCTCGGGTCGGGGCCCGGCTCGACCTTGTCGACCGCGTCCGGCGGCGCCTGGCGGCTCTTCTCGACCGCGCGCCAGCGGGCGACGTTGCGCTGGTGGCCTTCGAGCGAGTCGGCGAAGGCGTGGCCGCCGCTGCCGTCCGCCACGAAGTACAGGTCCTTGGTGCGGGACGGGTTGGCCACCGCCTCCAGGGCGGCGCGGCCGGGATTGGCGATCGGCCCCGGGGGCAGGCCCTCGATCGCGTAGGTGTTATAGGGCGTCGCCCGGTCGATCTCGGAGCGCAGGATGCCGCGCCCGAGGGTGCCGCGCCCGCCCACCAGCCCGTACACGATGGTCGGGTCCGATTGCAGCTTCATCCGCTTGTTGAGGCGGTTGATGAACACGCCGGCGACCCGCGGCCGCTCGTCGGCCCGGCCGGTCTCCTTCTCGACGATCGAGGCCAGGGTGACCATCTCAGCCGGCGTCCGCACCGGCACGTCGGCGCTGCGGCGGAGCCAGATCTGGTTCAGCACCTCGCGCTGCTTGGCCCGCATCAGGTTCACGATCTGCTGGCGGGTGGCGCCGCGCTCGAACTTGTAGGTGTCGGGCAGGAGTGAGCCCTCCGGGGGAATCTCGTTGATCTCGCCCGAGAGGATGTCGTTGTCGTTGAGCCGCGTGACGATCTGCTCGGAGGTGAGACCCTCGGGGAACGTGATCGCGTGCTGGACCTGCCGGCCGGTGGTCACCGTGTCGAGGGCGTCGGCGATGCTCGCATGCGCCTTGAAGATGTACTCGCCGGCCCGGAGCGCCGGCCGTCCGCCGAAGCGGGCGGCGAACTCGAACAGGCCGGTATGGTCGATCACGCCCTCGCGCTTGAGGGTCTCGGCGATCTCGCCCGTGCCGCTGTGGGTCGGGATCACCACGACCTTGTCGGCGACGAGCGGCCCCGGCTCGCGCACCTGGCGCTGGAACAGGGTGATCCCGATCATCGCCGCGATGGCGATCACCACCGCGAAGGTGAGGGCGCCGCTGATGATGCCGACGAGGCCGCTGCGCTCGCGCACCGGCTTCTCCGGCGGCGGCGGCGCGGCGGTCGGCTTGATCGCCTCGCCCGGCGAGCGCGGCGACAGCCGCTGCGGCAGCGCGGGGCCCTCCGTCGGATCCTGCGCGATGGTCTCGGGCGCGGGCGTCTTTGAGCGGCGGAAGAACATCGCGTTCCTGTCACGAGCATCATCCCGAACGCCGGCACGCGGCCTTCGGGACGACGAGGATGCAAAACCAGCGGCCTGACGCGTCGTCCCGGATCCGACTTCCGGGACGACGCGTCAGGCCCGCGCGACCGATCCCGCGCCGCGGGCCGGGACCGGCAGCCCGCAACCCGGTGTGCGCGTCGAGATCCGCGACCCTAGTCGGGTTTGTGGCGAAAATGCCGTTTCGCGCCGCGAGAGCGGGCCGATCGGGGCGATGGGTCAGACCGGCGGCTGGCAGGTCGCGCAGAAGAAGGTCGAGCGGTTGGCCTGCACGATCCGGGTGACCGAGCCGCGGCAGCCCGGGTGGCGGCACGGCTCGCCGACCCGGTCGTAGACCCGGAAGGCGTGCTGGAAGGCGCCCGCGCTGCCGTCGGTGTGGGCGTAGTCGCGCAGGGTCGAGCCGCCGGCCTTCACGGCCTCCTGCAGCACCTGCACGATCGCCTTGGCGAGCGCGTTGGCCTTGGGCGTCGGGCGCCCGTCGGGCTTGATCAGCAGGCCGGCGGGGGTCTCCGGGTGGAGGCGGGCCCGGTGCAGGGCCTCGCAGACGTAGATGTTGCCCAGGCCCGCGATCAGGCTCTGGTCGAGCAGCGCGGCCTTCAGCGGCGTGATCTTGTGCCGGAACAGGCCGGCGATCACCGCCCCGGTCAGCCCGTCGAGCGGTTCGATCCCCATCCGGGCGAAGTGGCGGCTGGTCGCGAGGGTCTCGCTCGGAACGAGGTCCATGAAGCCGAAGCGGCGGGCGTCGTTGTAGGTGATCGTGGCCCCGGTGCTCATCGCCATCACGACGTGGTCGTGCTTCGGCGTGCCCTGCGCCCCCTCCAGGTAGAAATCCCCGGGGGAGAGGTTGCTCCCGTCGGGCAGGGCCACGTCGAACCGGCCGCTCATGCCGAGATGCATGATCAGGGTCTCGCCCGAATCGAGCCCGGCGGTGAGGTACTTCGCCCGGCGGGCGAGGTCGGTCACGGTGCGACCCTCAAGCCGCGCCGCGAATCGCTCCGGGAACGGGAAGCGCAGGTTCGGCCGGCGCAGGGTGACGCGGCTGAACCGGGCGCCGACCATCGCGGGCACCAAGCCGCGCCGCACCGTCTCGACCTCGGGAAGCTCCGGCATTGTTTTCGGACTTTTCGTTCGACCACGCGAGCGCGCGTTGAGGATATCGAGTTCTTCGAAGAAGTCGGCAACGGCGCGGTTTGCCGCCCTGGCCCGCGAAGAGCGCGCGAAGGCTGGCGCTCAGCGACGGCGAAGTCTGACGTAGAGCGCGCCGCCGCCGCCATGGTGCCGCGACGCTTCCTCGAAGCCCAGCACGATGCCGCGCAGCTCGGCGCCGCGCAGCCAGTGCGGCACGCTGCGCCGGAGCACCCCCCGCTCCGCGAAGGCATCGGGATAGGACGAGCCCCCTCTCTCCTGGCCCCCTTTGCCGGTCACCACCAGTACGTAGGCATGTCCGGCGGCCCGGCACCGCAGAAGGAATCCTGTCAGCGCAGCATGGGCTTGCGCCTGCACCATCCCGTGCAGGTCGATCCGCGCCTCCACGGCCAGACGCCCCCGGCGCAGCCCGACCTTGGCCTGCCGCTCCAGCCCCGACGGGGCAGCGTGGCTCTGGAGCGGCGCCTGATAGGGCGCAGCGGTGACCTTCTGGGGCGAGGCGACAGCCGGCTTGGGCGGCGGTTTCAGGCGCGCTTTTTTGGCCACCGGAGGCGCGGTCGGCTTCAGGATCGGCGCCGTCAGCGGCGGCATGGTGGCGGTCGGCGGCGCCGGCGCGACCTCGGGCTGCGGCAGCGTCGCCCGGCCGGTCAGCGGTGTCACGAGCTTGGCGATCTCACCCCAGAGCCGGGCCTCCCCGGCGCTCAGCCGGCGCGTGCGGCGCGGCGGCCTCACGGCGTGACCCCGCGGGCGGGCTTGGGCAGCAGCACGACGAAGCCTATGGAATCGCGTAGGTTTCCGGCCGCGACCCCGGCCTGCACCCCGGTCCCGACGAACAAATCGCCCCGGGCCGGGCCGACGATCGCCGACCCCGTGTCGGCGGCGATGACCAGGCGTCCGGTGTCGCCCGGCACGCCGCCCGGCAACGGCCCGTCCAGCCAGAACGGCAGGCCGTAACGCCACAGTCCGCCATCCACCGCGAGGCTACGCCCCGGCGTCAGCGGCGCATTGGCGGCACCCGGCGGACCGAGCGCCGGATCCTCCACAGGGGCCAGGCGGAAGAAGATGTAGGAGGCATTGGTGCGGATCAGCCGTCGCGCACTCTCGGGATGGGCGCGCAGCCAAGTCGTCCAACGGGCCAGCGTGAGGCCTTCCAAAGGCAGGTGGCCCTCCTGCACGATCAGCTTGGCGACGGCCGTGTAGGGCCGGCCGTTGCGGCCGTCATACAACACTCGGACGGCCCGACCGTCGGGCAGGCGGACGCGTCCGGAGCCCTGGACTTGCAGGACCAAGAGATCGACCCCGTCGCGCAGCCATAGGATCGGCCGCGCCTGGGCGCCCAGCGCCCCGTCCTCGATCGCCGCTCGGTCCGGATAGGGTCCGAACCCATCCGCGGTGGCGCGGGCGGCGCGCAGGACCGGGTCGAGACCGGGGCGGGTCTCGCCAGGGGCCAGCGAGACGAGGTCGTCAGGTCGGGCGAGAACCGGCGTCGGGAAGTCCGGACCCTGCGTGAGGGAGCCGTCCAGCTCCGGCTCGAAGTAGCCCGTCAGGAAGCCCGGGCGCTCTGCCCCTGGCCGCACCACCCGGTAGGCCTCGAACCGATCCTGAAAGAACGTGGCCGCCGCCTCGCGCGTCACCCCCACCGCAGCCGCGCAAGCCGCCGACAGGTCCGCCGGATCGCCAGCGACCCCCGCCGGCTGTGGCGTCGCGGGCTGGGGCGCGGCGCAGACCCTCCGGAACGCGTCGAGTGAAGCGGCCGGATCGGGGCCGGGAAAGCCCGGCAGTGCTGCGAACGCTACGGGTGTCAGGACCGCCCCGCCGACCTCGGCGGAGGCGGTCATGGACGAGCCGGCTAGGAACGTCGCGTAGAGGGCGGGGATGAGGGCGGTCGGGATACCTCCGGACCAGGCACGCAAGTTTGGCACGGCAACGGGGTCACGAAATCAGGCGCCGGCCTCGGTGGCCACGAGCTGCCAGTTCGGGTCCCGCGAGCCGAGGGTGCGCGCGAAAGTCCAGACGTCCGGCACCTCGACAACCGTCTCGGCGCTGCCGTCGACGACCTTGCCCTCGGCGTTGCGGGTGGCGGTGATCAGGTTCGACAGGAACCGCACGGTGATCTGCGCGACACGGTTACGCACCTCGATGGCGACGATCTCGGCCTTGTCGATCGACACGAAGGTGGTTTCCAAGGTCTGTCGGTTGCGCTCACGCTCGACGATGGCCCGCTCGAAAGCTTCGCCGACCTCTTTCGACAGGAGCCCCCGCAGGGTTTTCCGGTCGCCCTTCGCGAAGGCGATCATGATCGTCTCGTAGGCCGACTTGGCCCCCTCGATGAACGCGCGAGGGTCGAAACTCGGCTCCGCCTGAACGGCCGCTTCGAGCCCGCGGGCGATCTCGGAGCCGGGCTCCGCGATGCCGCGCCAGTCACGTACCGCCGCAGACGCTGTGGCCGACGCGGGCTGAACCCGGTCGGCACCGGGCAACCGAACGACGTTGTCGCCCTCAGATCGGGCCTGCGGCTCGGTACGGCTTCGATCCACCGGCTTGAACGGCGAGCGCTCGGCACCGGTCTTCTGGCCGAGCACCGAGCGCAGGCGCCAGATCACGAAGACTGCGAGTGCGAGGAAGATGATCGTCGTAATGTCGAAACTGTCCTGCATCACCGATCCGATGGTGGCCGCGGCGGGACCTCGTGCCCCGTGCCGAGGTCGTGCGCGGTGCGGCGCCGGCAAAGCGCTCGCGGGTCTAGGCGACTCATAACTGACCAACGCGCAAGGAGCGAGCCGGTTATACCGATGCGGAACGCCGCGATCCCCATGCGTCAACCGATATGGGTCTCGAACACCGCTGCCGCCAGCGCCACGCCAGCCCGCTGCTTGTCCGTCTCCGACGCGCGTGTTAGCGGCGCTGCCTTCCGGGCCGCTTCGCGGCGCCGTTCCGCGGCTCGCGCCGCGACAACCCGGGCCGGTCCTGCCGGCCGATCGAGAAGGATGATCCGCATGGCCGACTCTCCGGCAGCCAACGGCAACGGCGGCGGCATGCCGCAGGGCGACGCGCCGACCATCAATGCGCTGGCTCAGTACACGAAGGACCTCTCCTTCGAGAACCCGAACGCGCCGCGCTCTCTCCAGCCCAAGGAAGGTCAGGGTCCGCAGATCAACATTCAGGTGAATGTCAGCGCGCAGCAGCTCTCCGACACCGATTTCGAGGTCGAGCTGACCCTGGAGGGCGACGCCAAGATCCAGGCCGAAGTGCTGTTCGCCTTCGACGTGAAGTACGCGGGCGTCTTCCGCATGGTCAACATCCCGGCCGACCAGCTTCATCCCGCGGTGATGATCGAGTGCCCGCGCCTGCTGTTCCCGTTCGCTCGGCAGATCGTGGCCGAGGCGGTGCGCAACGGCGGCTTCCCGCCCCTGTACATCGATCCGATCGATTTCGTTGCGCTCTACCGCCAGAAGGCGATGGAGGCCCAGGGCGCCAGCGGTCCGCTCGCTTCCTGAGGCGCTGAACCGTCCCGGCGGTCAGTGGCCGCCGGGACCGCGATAGGCTGCAGCCAGCGTTCGCAGCGCTTCTGCAGGGCGCCCGCTCAGTCGCCGCCAGGACGTTGCAGAGCCCCGATTAGCTGGCCAGACGGAACGGCTCGCCCGCTGGTGGGATCGGGAAGTCCGGGGCTAGGAACCAGCGCAGGCTCTCCTCTACCAGCACGATCTCGTCCCGCCCATGCATCTTCGAAATCCGTAGCTCGGCGAACTCCCACTTCGGGGCTGACCATCTCGACAGCCATCGCGGTGGTGGGCTGGTCATCATCCAGATCACCTGCAACGCCACACGGACCACGGCACAAAAGCAGTCGCCGACACAGCCCTCGGGCGCGAGCCGGGGGTGACGCCAGCCGACGTGTTCGTGAACTTGGTCGAGGTAGCGCCAGAGAACGGGTCGTTCGGCGACGGGCTCACGCCGTACGGCCCGCCCGGCCGGCGCGGCCGCAGGGGGCGGACGCTCGCTGCCGGGCTTGACCGTACGAGGGACGGCGTTCAGGTCCGGGGCCCATTGCCAGACCTGGATCGCATGAGCCCCACCGCACACCTTGCCCTGATTAACCTGTTCACCGGGGACATCCAGGGTGGCCTCGGCCCCTTCCTGGGGACGTGGCTGGCGCAGGCCGCGTCCTGGAGTCCGGCGCGGGTGGGCTTTGTCATCACCCTAGTGGGCATCGCGACGCTATTCTTGAGCGGCCCGTTCGGGGCCATGGTCGACCGCTTTACACGTCCGCGTCTCCTGGTGGCGCTCGCCTGCGCGGCGATCCTGGCGGGCACGCTCCTGCTTCTCCCGGCGCGCAGCTTCCCGGCGGTCCTGGTGGCGCAGCTGCTCGCCGCGGCGGGAGGTACCCTGTTGCTGCCGGCGGTCGCCGCGCTGACCCTCGGGATTGTCGGGAAGGACGGGTTCCCTAAACAACAGGGCCGCAACCAGGCGTTCAACCATGTTGGCATCCTGATCGCCGCCGGCGGCATCAGCCTCGGCACTGGAACATTCGGTCCGGCGATCGCCTTCTGGGTGCTGGGCGGTATGGCGGTCGCCGCGATCGTCGCGACGCTGACGACCCCGGCCGGCGCCTGGAGTCGACGTCGCGCGGTCGGTTGGGAGGAGGACGCGGACGACGAGCCGCAGCGCAGCGGCATTCGTCAGGTCCTCGGCAACCGGCGTCTGCTGGTGCTCACCGTGGCGCTGACGCTGTTCAACCTTGGCAATGGCGGCATGCTGTCCCTGCTCGGACAGAAACTTGTGGCCACCGCCGCCGACGCGACGACATGGACGGCCCGCTACGTGATGGTGGCACAGCTCGTGATGGTGCCCGTGGCCCTGTTCGCCGGCTCCCTGGCGGATCGGCGCGGACGACGCCAGCTCCTGATGGTGGCGTTCGCGGTACTGCCGGTGCGGGCCGTCCTGTCGGGTCTGATTGACGATCCGGTCTGGCTCATCACGGCGGAAGTCTTGGACGGTGTCGCCTCCGGCATCGTCGGCGTGGCCGTGCCGGTGATCGTGGCGGACCTGACCTGGGGGTCCGGGCGTACCCAGACAGCGCTCGGCAGCGTCAACGCCGTGCAGGGCGTCGGCGGCGCCCTGTCGGGCTGGTATGGTGGCTTGTCCTACGGATTGTTCGGCTGGACCGGCGCGTTCCTCGCCCTCGGCGTACCGGCCCTTATCGCCCTGGTGCTGGTGATATGGCTCGACGCTACGCCGGAGCCCGGTCGGCGCAGGCGTCGGAGGGAGCGGCGACGCACGGCGGGCCAAGGAGCGTAAAAACTCTTGCCGATCAGGTTCGGGACCCCCTGCGGGAAACGCAAAAAGCCCGGCCGAGGGGCCGGGCTTGTTCAAAAGATCGGTTGCTCCTGTCGGAAGGATCAGCCGATATGCGGGCTCCCGGTCGCGGCCGGGAACCTGTCAGCCAGGGCGCGACGGAGTTTTTCCAGGGCGCGGTTCTCGATCTGGCGGACCCGCTCCTTCGAGATGCCCAGGCGCTGACCCAGGGCTTCGAGGGTCGCCTGATCCTCAGCGAGGCGCCGCTCACGCAGGATGCGCAGCTCGCGCTCGGACAGGACCGTCAGGGCCTGTTGCAGCCAGCTGAGGCGCCGTTCGCCGTCGACCGTCGCGCTCACGGTCTCGTCCGGAAGCGCCGCACCGTCGACCAAAAAGTCCATGCGCTCCGATGAGGCGTCGTTGTCCTCGCCGACGGGGGCGTTCAGCGACATGTCGGGACCTGAAAGGCGGGCATCCATCAGAGCCACGTCGTCGCGCGAGACGCCGATGGCGGTCGCGATGCGGCGATGGATCTCGTCGCCGACATGCTCCTCAGTGGATTGCATCAACCGGGCACGCAGCCGGCGCAGGTTGAAGAACAGGGCTTTCTGAGCCGAGGACGTTCCCCCGCGCACAATCGACCAGTTGCGCAGGATATAGTCCTGGATCGATGCGCGGATCCACCACGTCGCGTAGGTCGAGAACCGGACATCCCTCTCCGGCTCGAACCGCGCTGCGGCCTCCATGAGGCCGACGTGACCCTCCTGCACCAGGTCTGCCATCGGCAGCCCGTAGTGACGAAAACGCCCCGCCAGGGCGATGACGAGGCGCATATGGGCTGAAATCAGGCGGTGCAGCGCCCGCTCGTCGCGGTTGTCCTTCCAGCGGAAGGCGAGGCCGCGCTCTTCTTCCCGGGCCAGGAAGGGCGCCTCCATGGCAGTCCGAATGAACTGCCGTCGAATTCCAGCGATATCAGCCATTCCGCCTGCCTCTTGTTGCCGAGTGCTGTCGCGGCGCCGAACGGAGCGTCCAACCCGCAGGGCGTCACCGAACGGCGGCGCCAGGCAACCGACAACGGAAGGCCAATCACGAAAGTTCCGCCACGTGCCTTCGCAGTGCGACAGGCCGATGGCCACGATTTCGTGTTTCACTAAGAAACATGGGTTCTAACGTCGCGCCGTCCAGTCCCCTGTCTTCCGAACTGCCGTGGAAAAGCGGGAGACGCGACCGATCCGGCGTGCCGGCACAAAAAAGCCCGACCCCAAGGGGCCGGGCTTGTTCTCATCGAAGAAACAGGGGCGCTTCAGGCAGCGACTTCCTGGATGTCATCGCCCTCACCTTCGGCTTCCGCCTCCGGCTCGGCCTCGCTCTTGGCGCGGCGTGGGGACTTGGCCAGGCTCTGTTCGATCAGCTTCAGCGCCTCGGTCTCGGTGATGCGGTTGACCGAGGAAATCTCACGCACGATCCGGTCCAGGGCAGCCTCGTAGAGCTGGCGCTCCGAGTAGGACTGCTCGGGCTGCGCCTCGGAGCGGAACAGGTCGCGCACCACCTCGGTGACGGCCAGCAGGTCGCCAGAGTTGATCTTGGCCTCGTATTCCTGAGCCCGACGCGACCACATGGTGCGCTTGATCCGAGCGCGGCCGGTCAGCACGTCTAGCGCCTTCTTTACCAGGTCCGGCTCGGCGAGCTTGCGCATGCCGACGGAGTTGGCCTTCGCGGTCGGGACGCGCAGAACCATCTTGTCCTTCTCGAACGAGACGACGAACAGCTCAAGTTTGTAGCCCGCGATCTCTTGCTCTTCGATCGCGGTGATGCGACCGACGCCGTGGGCCGGATATACGACGGCCTCACCGGTCTTGAAGCCTTGCCGGCCAACGGTCGTCGTCTTCTTGGCTGTGGTCATGCGAGAAGGGCCTCCACTGGCGCGCGATGCTCCGCACCGCGCAAAACCGTGTTCTTCCGGGCGGGATACCCGGTTTGCCTCGCCGTTCCCGGGATCCGTGCCCACCAGGCACAGATCCGGGCGTTCCCCGGCGCGGCCGTGCAAACACCGGAACACCCGCCGAAGTCACCCTCGGCGGTCGTTCGCGTGCCACTCCTCTAATTCACGAAAGCGAAAGGCATTTCGGCCTGAGGGAGCACGTCTGGCGCAAGCGACGGCAGGCGGATTGTGTATCACAATCCGGCGCACAGATCAAAGCATCCCTGAAGAAGCGCGCGCCATCCGGGCGCAGCCTCGAAAGAGTTCTACACCGGCCAAGCCGGAGAGGAATGACCTGATCGCGGCTCAGGGCTTCGCTTGACGCAGGTCAAATACGGTTTCGGCCATGATCCACAAGCGCCGAACGGGCCGAGGCTGGATCGCAACATCGTGAGGCGATCCGTGATCCTAGTTCTGCCCGCCCGTGTCCGCGTTTCGATCCGCCCTGGTCCTGGGCGACCTCCGCAGGGCATCAGGCTCTAGTCGCCCGAGCCAGGGTTGTTGGAGAAATGCACCTCGAGCTTACCCGAGACGCCATCCCACTCCTTGGCGTCCGACGGCGCGTCCTTCTTCTGGGTGATATTCGGCCAGCTCTTGGCGTAGTCGGCGTTCAGCTTCAACCACGTCTCGAGGTTCGACTCGGTATCAGGCTTGATCGCTTCAGCCGGGCACTCGGGCTCGCAGACGCCGCAATCGATGCACTCGTCCGGATGGATGACGAGCATGTTCTCGCCCTCGTAGAAGCAGTCCACCGGACACACCTCGACGCAGTCCATGTACTTGCACTTGATGCAGTTGTCAGTGACGACGTAGGTCATCGGCTGTCTTCGTCCTAAAAATTCTGTTCAGCCCGGGCGGAGCCTGGAAGGCCCGCACGCCCAGGCGGCGCTTCGATGGTGCGCCGCAAAACCTCGCGTCGAACCAAGTCTTTCGGAAGCCAAGGGCTCTAGACCCTGCCTTCCAGGCTGACAAGCGCACGGGTGTCCCAGGGGCCTGCGACCCGATCCGCGACGCACGGCTGTGGCGCCAGCTCATCACTCGGGTGGCTCGATCGCCGTCTGTACGCCAGCCAAGTCCTCGTAAAGAGCCCGCGCCTCCGGGGCAGGTCCCCGCCGCTCACCGAGGGCGAGTACGCGCACGGCCAGGGTCGCGTGGGGAGCGGCCACAGTCACCACGTCGCCGATCACGATGCCCTTGGCCGGGTTCTCGGCTCGGGTTCCGTTCACCCGCACGAAGCCGTCTTCGGACAGGCGCGCAGCCAGGGAGCGGGTCCGCGCGAACCGCGCGAACCACAGCCATTTGTCGAGCCGCTGCCGACCCTCCCGCATCCGCGGGCGTCAGCGCTTCCCGCCGTCGCCGGCTTCGAGTTGCGCCTTGAGCGCCGCCAGCTTGGCGAAGGGCGAATCCGGATCCGGAGCCCGTTCGCGCCGCGGCGGACGCTGGTCGGGCCGCGGCGCCGCGTGGCGTTGCTCGGCGCTGCGCTGGTCGTCCCGGCGCTCGGGCCGGCCGCCCTCGAAGCGATCACGGCGAGGGCCGCGGTCGCGTCCGGTGCGGGGACCGCCCTCGTTGCCGGGGCGCTCGCCGCCTTCGGCCCGCCGGTGTTCGGGACGCCCGCCCTCCGGGCGGCCCGGACCCTGATGCTGACCCGGCTGCCCCGGCTGAGCGCCATCGCGTCCACGCCCCGCGCCCCGCGGGCGGTTCTGCGGCCGAGGATTGGCCGGCCGCTGATGGCGCTGCAGGCGCCACACCTCGATCAGCACCGGCTCCGCCGGGGTCTCACCCTCCACAGCCGCGGATTCATTCCCGGCGGTCTCGGATACGGTCTCGTTCGCTTCCACCACCTCGTGAGTCTCGGTGGTCGGACGGGTCTCGGATTCGGGTGCCTCGGCGGCCTGCGCGCCTTCGGCTGGGATCGCTTCCACCTCGGATTGCGGTGCGTCAGCCGCTTCCGGCAAGGTGTCGGCAGCAGCCTCGACGGGCTCAGCTTCCGCCATGGCTTCGGGAGCGGCTTCGGCTTCGGCTTCCGTTCCGGTCTCTGGAGCGGCGTCAGACTCAGCGTTTTCGGAGAGCGAAGTCTCCGCGACGGAGGTCTCCGCGGTCGCAGCCTGCGCGGCGGCGTCGGCCTCGTCTCCGGTCGCCTCGCCGAGGGAGCCGGGATCGGTTTCGCCGGTCTCGCTTGCCGGTGCAGTTTCAGATGGTGGGGTCAAAACGACCGGCGCAGTCGCGGCCGCTGGTACCAGCGGCACCGTGATCGCGGGTCCGGGGCGGGCCTCCAGCGAGTAACCCAGAGACTTCAGGATCGAGGCGAAATCCTCGCCCGAACAGCCGACCAGCGAGGTCATTCCGACCGTGGCCACGAAGGCATCACCGTCGGCCGTACCCTCCGGCGCCGCGCCCGGTGTGGTACCGGGGCGATAGGCGATCGCCGGCCGAATCAAGTCGGCCAGACGCTCAAGGATGTCGACCCGCACCGCCCGCTCACCGCTGACACGGAAGCCGGCCGCCCGGTAGAGGCCCTTGGCGATCTCGCGATCGACCTTGATCGAGGTCCGGCCCGAGCCCGCGAGATGCGCGATCTCGTCCAGGCCGCGCTGGTCGAGGCCACCGTTACGGAGGGCCCACAGCTGTGCCGCAAGCGTCCGCGGCGCCGGCTTCAGCAGGGCCGGCAGGAAGATGTGGTAGGCGCCGAATCGCACGCCGTGCCGGCGGAGCGCCCCGCGCCCCTCCTGGTCCAGGCTGCGCATCTCCTGGGCGACCTTGGAGCGTTCCAACACGCCCAGAGCCTCGACCACCTGATAGCCGATACCCTTGGCGAGGCCGGTGAGGTCGCCGGCGGTCTCGAGTTCCATCAGCGGGCCGAGCAGGCGCACGATCATGGCCTTGAGCCAGGCATCGAGGCGCGCCTCGACCTTCTCGCGATGCGCGCCGGTCAGGCTGTCGTCGGCCAGCAGCCGAATCTGCGGCGCGAACAGCTTCTCGCCGGGGGTCAGCTTCGCCACCGGGGCACCGGTCCAGCGAATCATCCCGTCATGCGCGAGCACGAGGGTGGAATCGGCTGTCGCCGCGAAGCGGTCGGCCCGGGCCTCGATCTCCCCGGAGAGCGCCTTCTCGGCGGCACTCCTCAGAGTTTTGGCCTCGTGCCCCTCTGCGCTGGCATCCGGAACGAATAAAAATCCATGCAGGTGACCGACATGCTGACCCTCGACGGTGACGTCACCGTCGGCGGAAATTTGGGCTTCGAGCATCGTGTTCTCTCTCAGGCGCCGCATCAGGACGCTTGTGCGCCGGTCGACGAAGCGGCTCGCGAGGCGTTCGTGCAGGGCGTCTGACAGCCTGTCCTCTACCCGACGTGTCTCGCCCTGCCAATGTTCAGGGTCGCGCAGCCAATCGGGGCGGTTGGCCACGAACGTCCAGGTGCGCCCCTGGGCGATCCGCCGGGACAGCGTATCGATGTCGCCGTCGGTGCGATCGATCATCGCCATCTGCTCGGCGAACCACGTGTCGGGGATGCGTCCGGCCATGCCCTTCATGAGAAAACGGTAGAGCTGGGCCACGAGGTCGGCATGCACCTGCGGGTGGACCTTGCGGTAATCCGGAACGCCGCAGACGTCCCAGAGCCGCCGCACGGTGGAAGCGCTCCGCGCCATGTCGCGGATATCGTCCTCGCGCATCAGGATCTCGAGGGCCTGCTGGTCCTGGCCCATCGGCGCCCGGGTCAGACCTGACTCGCGCGGATGCTCGTCGAGGCTCGCCTGGAGCGCCTCCAGGGTGCCGAAGCTGAGGTCAGGGTTGCGCCATTGCAGGATGCGCAGCGGGTCGAAATCGTGATTCTCCAACCGCTCGACCATCTCGGGCTCAAAGGGCGGGCAGCGCCCCGTGGAGCCGAAGGTCCCGTCCGAGAGATGGCGTCCTGCGCGGCCGGCGATCTGGCCCATCTCGGCGGGCGTCAGCTTGCGAAACCGGGTGCCGTCGTATTTCCAGTTCGCCGCGAAGGCGACGTGGTCGACATCGAGGTTGAGCCCCATCCCGACCGCGTCGGTGGCCACGAGGTAGTCGACGTCCCCGGCCTGGTACATCTCGACCTGGGCATTGCGGGTCCTGGGCGACAACGCCCCAAGCACCACCGCGGCACCCCCGCGCTGGCGTCGGATCAGCTCTGCGATGGCGTAGACCTCCTCGGCCGAGAAGGCGACGATCGCGGTGCGCCGGGGCAGGCGCGACAGCCGCTTCTCCCCCGCGAAGGTGAGCTTCGATAGCCGCGGCCGAGTCGTGGTGTGGACGTTCGGAATCAGTGCCTGGACCAGCGGCAGCATGGTCGAGGAGCCGATCAGCAGCGTCTCCTCACGGCCGCGCACGTAGAGCAGGCGGTCGGTGAAGACGTGGCCGCGATCCATGTCGGCTGCGAGCTGGATCTCGTCGATGGCGACGTAGGCCACGTCGAGGTCGCGCGGCATCGCCTCGATCGTGCAGATCCAGTAGCGCGGCCGGTCTGGCTTGATCTTCTCTTCTCCGGTCACGAGGGCGACCTTCTCGGGGCCGACCTTGGCGACCACGCGCAGGTACACCTCCCGGGCGAGCAGCCGCAGGGGCAACCCGATCATGCCGGTCGGGTGCGCAAGCATCCGCTCGATCGCGAGATGCGTCTTGCCGGTGTTGGTCGGTCCGAGGACCGCCGTCACGCCGCGGGCACGGGCGTCGCGCGGCAGGGACCGGCGGGGGAGGGGGCGGAGCGGCGCGTCGATGGTCGGCGGTTCCTTCGGACGGGAAGGCCGGCGCGGCGCCGTCATGGCGCGGGCTGGAGGTCTCGTACGGCCGGTCGCGTCAGGGACGATAGGGCCGCCTCGGTCCTCCCCCATATGGGATATCACCTGGGTCGCTGCCAACCTGCGGCATAATCAGCGGATCGACCACGATCTGCATGGCCGGCGATCCAGGCTGGGGCGCGACGTCCGCGCAGAGGGTGTCGGGAACGGAGACCAATGGGCCATGCCGCGGCGGCCGGTGCTCGATCACCTGCGCCGACGAGAAGGCATCGCCGCCGCAGCCGGGATCGCCTGATCCGGCGCTCAGGGGCTGGGCCGCCGCCGGTCCGACGAGGGCCACGGCCCCGACAATCAGGGTGACTTGAAAGCGGTGTAGGGCCATGGGCCGATCATCGTGGGAACATCAAAACAATTCGTGTGCGGCGGCCAGCCGGTTAGCAGGCCGCACAATCCCACCCATCCTGGAACGCCCTCGAAACGCCAGACCACAATCCTCAGCCGCGTTTCGAAGGCTGCAACTGATTCACTCGGGGACGGGAACTCACGGATTCCAGGCCGGACACGCCAGGTCGCCCAGCCGAAGCGCGGGCAGATTCGAGACGCCCGGCAAGGAACAGCCAAGCCGTAAAAGCCATAGGGGCTAACCGGCAATGCACCAGCCACTACGATCAAATGATCAGGTCCGAGCAGGCTGATTTTATCGATAAATATTTTCAAATTTATAATTATAGTCCCGAGATATGCAGGTATTAAGTGTGACATGAGTTCTCAATAGCGCCATCTGAGCTGTGACTTTACGATGAAATTTCATCCTATTCGGCTTCGCGCGCCGATGTCGATAAACAGGGCGCTATGCGAAATGGGAACGATCCGTGCGCAAATCGTGAATGCCGCGGCTGACATTTCCGCGCCTTGATCGAACCGCGGAAAAGAGTGGCACACCCTTCCGACATGCATAGATTATCGATTGAATAGATGCCGCCGAGCGGCCAATGGTGAGCATAGGGCTCATTATACAAATACGACAGAATTTTATCCGCAATTTGTTCGAATGAAGGCCTGCCAGAGCCACCGGAGCGCGCAAGCGCTGCCGGAATTATACGCGCTTCCGCTTTAGACGGGCGTGCTCTATTAATGAAACGCTATATTTCTCGTTCTGTGGCGAGTGTGCTGGGTTCATAGGTGGATCGAGCTTTGAATTCTAAAATCTAAGATGTCGAGGCCGGCCGGAATGGGTACTGCAGGAAAAACTGTTTCGGTCGTTATAGCCACCTATAACGGCTCGGCGTTTATCCGCGAGCAGCTTGAAAGCGTCATCAATCAAACCATCAAGCCGATTGAGATTATCGTCGCCGATGACGGGTCGAGCGACGAAACGCTAGACATCGTCAGGTCGATTGCGGCTCGTTCGGCGGTGGCCATCAAAATCAAGGTCAACGACAGCAATCTCGGATTTCGCGACAATTTTCTGATGGCGGCGTTGTCGGCCAAAGGGGACTTCGTAGCCTTCTGTGACTAGGATGATATTTGGGATCTGGAGAAACTTGCTTGCGCAGCGCACCATTTTGACAACAAGAATATTTCGTTGATCGTTCACGCCGCTTCAAGTCTCGATCAAGCAACTGGTAAGCTGGTAAAATTTACTCAGGGCATCGAGCGCACGGGAGTGAAGCCGCCGCTGAGCTACGATCCCTGGCTGACATTCTTCGGCTTCTCCATCGTGTTTCGTCGGGAATTGTTGAGCCTAGCCAATATCGAAGGCCGATTCCGCGACTTCATAGTCCCCAAAGAAAAGATTGCACACGACAGATGGATCGTTTTTCTCGGCCAAGTCGTGGGCGAGACTGCCGAGTTCGATAAGCCGCTCGTGACGTACCGCCAACATTCGACAAATCTATTTGGCGATGGCCGACGCAGTAAAAAAACGAGAGGCTACGACCCAATCAAAGAATTCGACGATTATATCTCTGCGACCGCCGATATGGTCGAAGTGATCCGCAATCTCCCAACTGAGACCGAGGTCACCTTTCCGCTTTTCGACCGCGGGAAAGCGATCGATTTTTTCCAACGGGCACTTCATCAGCTCGAGCAGCGCAAGCGGGTTTACATCTCGCGCAACAGGCGCCGGGGTTTGTTGGCCGTGGTCGGTAACATCCGATCGGGGGTTTACCGGTCCGTCCACCGCGATGACATTCGATGGCGCTCGATCGCACGCGATCTCAAGTACTGCGCGATACGGTCGTAGGCGGCGCTGCCGGACCCGCGGGTTACGGCAGCACCGCGGGCAATCCTAAATAGCCGAACACCGCGCGCAGGACCCGATGTTCGAGCGCATCGCCGGCCTGCTCGCCCCGCTCCCCGGCGGCATCCACCATG
The DNA here is from genome assembly GCF_008039945.1 of Methylobacterium sp. WL64. NCBI lineage: Bacteria > Pseudomonadati > Pseudomonadota > Alphaproteobacteria > Hyphomicrobiales > Methylobacteriaceae > Methylobacterium > Methylobacterium sp. WL64. The sequence goes on along the minus strand of NZ_VRVA01000019.1, from coordinate 41,171 downwards.
CCTTGCACAAGCGCGAACAGGTCGCCCGCGGCAATCTCGATCGCGACGGGCGGGTCCGGGTTCGAGGCGTGCCAGCAGGGTCAGGAACGCGTCCGAGATCGCCCGGTGGACCGCGTCAAGGCTGTCGGCCGGCTGGAGCCGGTTCTCTTCGCGGTCGAGCAGCAACGCGAGACGTGGCCGGGACATCTGATGGGCGACGGCCGCCTGCACGATCCGACGCAGTCCGAGTTCCGGCGTCGCCGCTTCAGCCGCGGCGTGCACCGCCGCGATGAACAGGCCCGACTCCCGCGCCACAAGGGCTGCGGTCAACGCGTCCTTGCCTGGAAAGTACTGGTAGACCGAGCCGATCGAGACGCCGGCCCGCTCGGCCACGGCATTGGTCGTGTGGCCGGCCAGCCCGCGCTCCTCCAGAACGCGAGCCGCGCCTTCGAGGATCGTCCGCACCGTCTCGGCAGACCGCGATTGTTCCGGGTTTTTCCGGGGTTTGAGCAGCGGCCCGCGCGCCGTCCGGGCGGTCATGAACGCGAGTTCGCCGCTGAGCCGCCCGGGGGCATCATCGCCGCGTCCCAACCGACCCGCGGAATGAAAGAACGCATGCCCCACCAGACCTTCAACCCCAAACTCACCGTCTTCATGCTGGTGAAGACCTCGCCCGAATGGCTGGCGATGTCGATCGACGATCGCTTCGCCCGGTTGCGTGAGGTGTTCGAGCCGATCCTGCGCCGCCACGCGGATTCCGTGACGCTGCGCTTCTACGACGCCGAATTCTACACGGCTCGCGTCACCGACCTCTGGGTCTGGGAGGCCAGCGACCACCACGCCTACGAATGCGTGGTCGAAGACCTGCGCGAGACGGCATTCTGGGACCGGTGGTTCACGATCGTCGAGATCATCCCGGCGGTGGAGAACGCCTATGCGACCCATTACGACCGGGCGCCCCTGGCCGCGTGAGCGGGCAGCTTCAGTCGGCACCTTCGACAAGCACGACCTCGCCGATACCGGCGGGCAGGCGTTTCGCCTTGGCCGCCTGGTATTCCGGCGAGAAATAATAGGCCCGCGCGGCGTCGTAGGAATCGAATTCCAGCACGACGTTGCGCGGCCGGGCCTCGCCCTCCAGCGCCTCGCTACGTCCGCCCCGCACCAGGGGCCTGGCGCCGTGAAGCCGCATCGCCGCGGAGGCCATCTCGGCATACGCCGCGTAGGTCTCCGGATCGGTGACCGTCATCCGGACGATGATGTAGCCCTTCGCCATGGTTCTGCATCCTCTCTGCCGCGGGCGCACGGGGTGCCCGGAAAGAGGCCGCCGGTCAAAGATGGATCGCGGTGTTTGGCGCTATTGCCCGGGCAAACTCGCCTGCGCGACGCTCGCCCCGGCCGTCCCGGCGGCAGCGCCCTGGGTCCAGCGCGTCGCCTCGATGATGTTGGTACCGATGGTGGTGAGCACCGAGATGCGCAGCGGGACGAGCGCCCGCGTGCCTTCGACCGGGGCGAGCCAGACCGACATCTCGCGGTTGTCCTCCATGAACTTCACCCCGGGTCGATCCGGCCTGTGGCCGGCCACCGCCTGGTAGCGGGCCGTGCAGACGAGAACCGGGCCGGCATAACCGGGTTTCTGCACCTGGCGGGTCTCGGCGTAGCTCAGCACCACGTTGAATCGTGTCGCACCGTCGAACACCGGCAGGCTACGGTTGCAATTGGCTGGATCGAGCAACTCGCCCCGGCCCTGTGCTGGCATCAGCAGAGCGCTCACCGGATCCATGATGCCGCGCTTGTGGTCGGCCGTGATCGGCACCCGGTCCTGCATGTCGACGAGGGGGGGCGTGATCTCGGCCTGCACGACGTTGCCGTGCGCCAGCGCCATGCGCACCGCGATCCCGGAACTCGCCGTGTGCGTGGCGATCGAGAACGCGCCGGGCTGCGGCGCCACCGAGAAGGTGCCTGACGCCCGGGCCGAGCCCCTGCCGCCGGTGATCGCCCCGACCAGCCCGGTCAGCGTCGCGGAGACGTCCATCAGGTAATGGTCGCGCTCGAAGCTGCCGGCGAGCCGGGCGGTGCCGATCGGCAGGCCCGCGAGGTTGATGCTGTAATCGACCGTCACCGTGGCGGGGGCGGCTGCGGCGTTCCGCTTCGCGCGCCGGGCGGCTTCGGCCGGGGCACCGAGCGTCGCGACGGCGAGCACGGTCCCGAGAAGGCGCATCGTCAGCGGCTCGATCGTCCGACGGACAGGCGTGGCGCTCATGATCCGGATCGCATCCCAGGGGAACTTGGGCCAAGGGTGCCGCGCGGGACGATCCCGTACGACAGGCTCTCGACGCTCGGTGCAGGCGAGGCGCTGGCCTTCTTCGAGCAGATGCCTGTTATATCCCGGCCTCGTGGTTAACAGACCGTTGGGCGGCCGCCCCGGACATGTCCAGGCGGTACGGAGCTTGACGCAACGGGTGCAGGTCGCCTATAGGCTCGCGCCTTCAACAGGACTCCGCTGGACCTGGAATACGTATCGGGCGCCGCCCGCTGCGACGATGATCGCGCCGCTTGCGATCGGGTCTTCTCAGGCGGAACGAGACGGGAATTTTAGTCATCATGGCGCGCCGCTGCGAACTCACCGGCAAGGCCGTTCAGGTCGGCCACCTCGTGAGCCACTCGAACCACAAGACCAAGTGCCGGTTCCTGCCGAACCTGTGCAATGTCACGCTCCAGTCGGACGCGCTCGGCAAGCGGGTGCGTCTGCGCATCACCGCGCACGCTCTGCGCTCGGTGGAGCACCGCGGAGGCCTCGACGCCTTCCTGGTTAAGGCCGGCGAGGGCGACCTGTCGCAGACCGCCCGCCTGCTGAAGCGCGAGATCCACAAGAAGCTCGCCGAGACCACGGCCGTCGCGGCCTAATTTCGGGCGCGCTGCGCCTTTCACCGATCGGACGACATAAACCGCCGCGGCAGGCCATGCCGCGGCGGTTTATGCTTGCCTGCGCGGGGGCGTCATCGCCTATCCGGGTGCCCGCGCAATTCGTGTCAGCCATTGGCGGATCTCCGTCTGCTGCGTGGGCGTAAGGTCGTTCAGCATCTCGGCCTCCAGCGCGTAGACGTGCCGCTTGGCAGCTTCGAGCATCGCCTCACCGGCCGCGGTCAGCGTCAGGGTCTGGATGCGGCCGTGGACCCGGTGCCGCTCTCGTACGACGAGGCCGGCCTTCAGCAGATTCGCAACGATGACGCTCATGGTCTGCGGCGTCACGAGTGCGAGGCGGGCGAGATCCGCGCTGCTATGGCCTGGATAAGCAGCCAAGATCGTCAGGACGGAAAACTGCGGCAGCGTCAGGCAGATGCCGCTCAACCGCTGCTCGACACGTTGCCTGTGTGCGTGGGCCGCCTGCCGCAAGAGGTAGCCTAGATGCCCATCGAGGCCGCGCTTGCCTTCGCCTGCCTGCGGCAGCTCACCCATGACCCAGCCTCTTGGCGCTTATCAGACTTCTGATATGTTGTTCGTGCTCTGATTTTAGCGCGAATGGTGGGAGGGCGCACGATGTTCGATGTCGAACCGTCTGACGACGCGGGCTTTTCGTACGACCTGTTCAGGACCGGGTTACCGGCGGCTCACGCCGCGCTTCTCGCCCTCGGCAAGGCCGTCGATGAGGCGGGTCTCGACAAGCGCCTCAGCGAGATCGTGAAGATCCGCGTGTCGCAGATTAATGGATGCGCGTTCTGCGTCGGCTTCCATCTCGACACGGCCCGCCGGCTCGGCCTTGCCGAGCACACCCTCGATCTGGTTGCGGTCTGGCGCGACAGTCCGGTCTTCTCTCCGCGTGAGCGCGCCGCCCTGGCCTGGGCCGAGCATCTCACGCGCATGGCCGATGGGGCGGCACCCATGGCCGAACAATCGCCGTTGTTCAGCCGGGACGAGATGCTGCTCCTGACCGTCGCGATCGCCAACATCAACGCCTGGAACCGCATCGCGGGGGGCCTGCATTTCGCGCCGCTCGCCCGTTCGATGAGCTGAGGGCCATGCCGATTCGCCTTGCTCCCGAACAGCTGACGCATTTTGCGGCCACACCTCTGTCCGGACCCGACGACCTCGTCGCGCGCTGACGACGCCAGACCCAAGATTCTATCGCCACGGCCTCGTCGCCGGCGCGCCCCGCGCCAACATCGCTGTTACCGATCGAACCTACCGGACCCCGTGGCGCCGGTCGGAAGCCGAAAGTCCGTTACCCCGTCCCGGAATCCAAACACGGCCAGACGAGATGGCCGTGGAGTCGGGGCTTTACCCCGACGCCCTCCCGTCAACGCCGTCCGCCGGCCGCACGCAGGGCCCGGCCTACCGGGGCCGGCGATCCGTTCTCCTCGAACAGCTCGGCGAGCTTCTCGGTCATGGCGCCGCCCAGCTCCTCGGCGTCGATGATCGTCACGGCCCGACGATAGTAGCGGGTCACGTCGTGGCCGATACCGATGGCCAGAAGCTCCACCGGCGAACGGGTCTCGATCTCCTCGATCATCCAGCGCAGGTGCCGCTCCAGGTAGTTGCCGGCATTGACCGACAGGGTCGAGTCGTCGACCGGCGCGCCGTCCGAAATCACCATCAGGATCTTGCGCTGCTCGGGGCGGCCGAGCAGGCGCTTATGCGCCCAGTCCAGGGCCTCGCCGTCGATGTTCTCCTTCAGGAGACCCTCGCGCATCATCAGCCCGAGATTCTTGCGGGCCCGACGCCACGGCGCGTCCGCGGACTTGTAGACGATGTGGCGCAGGTCGTTCAGGCGGCCGGCGTTCGGCGGCTTGCCGGCGGCGAGCCAGGCCTCGCGGCTTTGGCCACCCTTCCAGGCCCGGGTCGTGAAGCCCAGGATCTCGACCTTGACGCCGCAGCGCTCCAGCGTCCGCGCCAGGATGTCGGCGCAGGTTGCAGCCACGGTGATCGGACGCCCGCGCATCGACCCCGAATTGTCGAGGAGGAGCGTGACCACGGTGTCGCGGAAGTTGGTGTCCTTCTCCTGCTTAAAGGAGAGCGGCTGGTAGGGATCGATGACGACGCGGACGAGCCGCACCGGATCCAGCTGGCCCTCCTCGAGGTCGAAGTCCCAGGCCCGGTTCTGCTGCGCCAGGAGGCGGCGTTGCAGCCGGTTGGCGAGGCGGCCGACGACGCCCTGCAGGTGCGAGAGCTGCTTGTCGAGGTAGCTGCGCAGACGCGACAGCTCCTCGGCGTCGCACAGCTCCTCGGCGTGAATGATCTCGTCGAAGCGGGGGTTGAACACGCGGTATTCCGGCCCGCGGGCCTCGTTACCCTGGCGCTGGGGCGGCTTCGATGCCTCCGAGGCTTCCTCGGATTCCGCATCCTCGGCCTCGTCGGGTAATTCGCCGGACGGCGCGTCGGCGGATTCCTGAGCGCCCTCCTCGATCTCGTCGGAGGCTTCCTCCGAGGTCTCGATCTCGGCACGCTCGCCCTGGCTCTTCTCCTCGGAATCGCCCTCGCTCGGGTTCTGCTCGTCGTCCTGGGCGTCGTTCTCGTCGTCGTTCTCGTCATCCTCGGAGTCGAACGGCGTCTCGTCCGACATGTCGAGGGAGGTCAGCAGGTCACGCACCGAACGGGCGAACTTGCGCTGGTCCTCGATCGACCCGATCAGGCCATCGAGGTTGGGGCCGGCCTTGGCCTCGATATGCGAACGCCACAGCTCGACGATCTTGGCGGCCGCCTCGGGGGGCTGCTGCCCGGTGAGGCGCTCGCGCACCATCAGGGCGACGGCGTCCTCCATCGGCGCGTCGGCCCTGTCCGTGATGGTCTCGTACTTGCCGCCGCGATGGTAGCGGTCCTCCAGCATCGCGGTGAGGTTGCTGGCGACACCGGTCATCCGCCGTGACCCGATCGCCTCGACGCGGGCCTGCTCGACCGCGTCGTAGACCGCGCGGGCGGCGGCGTTCTCGGGAGCGAGCCTGCGGTGCACGGCGATGTCGTGGCAGCCGAGCCGCAGCGCCATGGCGTCGGCATTACCGCGTAGCACCGCCACGTCCTGCGCCGAGAGCTTGCGGGGTGGCTCTGGCAGGCGGGCCTTGTCACCGGTGAGCGCCGGCCGGTCGGTGGCGTAGGTGACCTCGACTTCCGACCGGCGGGCGATGGCGCGCAGGCACCCGGCCACCGAGCGCTTCAGGGGCTCGGCCACGGATTCGCGGCGCTCGCCGGGCTTGCGGTTGGAGATGGACATGCGGGGCTACCGGTCGGCCTCGAATTCGAAGGGGCGATTCACGATGGCGTCCCCGTTGTAGGGACACTCCGCGGGCAGTGTTTCGAGCGAGCGCTTCATCGTGCGCGCGGCCCGGAGCTGACCAAGCCGATAGCGATCAGCGACAGCCTCGACGATGCGCGACTCAAGGCCCGAGTTCCTGTGCAACTGCGTGTTGATCCGCATCCGCTGCTCGGCGATCGTGCGCGACCAACTTAAGCTGCGCTTTTCGGGTCCATGGCCCCATTTGGGCACGTGGGCCAACGATACCTCGATCGCGCTCTCGAGCTTATCGGATTGTTCCAAGCCAACCTCACGCAACGCCTCGGCGACGTCGTCGAGGTCGAGTACGTCCACTTGGCCGGAACGGAGCAGTGCGACCCGCCCCTGAAACCAGATGAAGATATCGTCCGCATGGCACGCCCGACCCTTGGCATGCGAAGCCGCCGAAGCGTCTTCGCGTGTCCATGCCGGATGCGCCATCGTGTCCCCCATGCGGTTCAGCTCAAGGCGACGTTCATCGCACTCTCGGGCAGCTCCTTGCCGAAGGCCCGCTGGTAGAACTCGGCCACGAGGGTCCGCTCCAGTTCGTCGCACTTGTTCAGGAAGGTCACCCGGAACGCGAAGCCCACATCCTTGAAGATGTCGGCGTTCTCGGCCCAGGTGATCACCGTGCGCGGGCTCATGACGGTCGAGAGGTCGCCGTTCATGAAGGCGTTGCGGGTCAGGTCCGCCACGCGCACCATCCGGTTAACGATGTCCCGGCCCTGGTCGCTGCGGTAGTGCAGCGCCTTCGAGAGCACGATGTCGACCTCGCGGTCGTGCGGCAGGTAGTTCAGCGTGGTCACGATGGACCAGCGATCCATTTGGCCCTGATTGATCTGCTGGGTGCCGTGATAGAGGCCCGAGGTGTCGCCGAGCCCGACCGTGTTGGCCGTGGCGAACAGCCGGAAGGCCGGGTGCGGGCGGATCACGCGCTTCTGGTCCAGCAGCGTCAGCCGGCCCGACAACTCCAGCACGCGCTGGATCACGAACATCACGTCCGGGCGGCCGGCATCGTACTCGTCGAACACCAGGGCGACGTTGTTCTGGAGCGCCCAGGGCAGGATGCCATCCTGGAAGGCGGTGACCTGCTTGCCGTCCTTGAGCACGATCGCGTCCTTGCCGACGAGGTCGATGCGCGAGACGTGGCTGTCGAGGTTGATCCGGATGCAGGGCCAATTCAGCCGGGCCGCGACCTGCTCGATATGGGTCGACTTGCCGGTGCCGTGGTAGCCCGTGACCATCACGCGGCGGTTGCGCGCGAAGCCGGCCAGGATAGCCAGCGTCGTCTCCCGGTCGAAGATGTAGTCCGGATCGAGATCGGGGACATGCTCCTCGGGCTCGGCATAGGCCGGGACCTTGAGGTCGAGGTCGATGCCGAAGACCTCGCGGACGGAGACGGTGCGATCGGGCAGCGCGGCGGGCGTGTCGTCAGAGAGCATTCGGAACCTCGTGAGGCGCGGCGGCTCCGGCCCGAAGGAAGGGAGCATCCGCGCGGAAGAACGTCGAGCCGGGCATCCGCCGCGGGGCGGACTCAATCCTTAAACGGCGGCGCGGTGCGGCGCCACCAACCGGCATGAACCCCATATAGGGTCCCGCCCGGCAATTTGCCTTATCCTAGAGCGATCACCGTCGAAGGGGATGCCTTGCGGCCTCACGGCGCTCAGGATTGCATCGTTCGTGCCGCTGTCAGCAGAGTCCGGCGGCGCGCAAGACGTCATGGGCGCGGATGATGTCGCGCAGACGCTCCTCGAACGAGCGGTCGCCGCCATTGGCGTCAGGGTGGAAGCGCTTCACCAGCGCCTTGTACTGCGCCTTGATGGCCGGCCCGTCCGCCCCCTCCTCGAGGCCCATGACGTCGAGGGCGCGGCGTACCGTGGCTGTGCGGCGGGGTTTCTCCGGCTCCGGCTGGCTGTTGCGCCGACGTCCGTCGCCGACGCCCGCGCCGCGCAGGATGCCGAGCGGATCGACGTAGGCCCAGTCCCGGGTCGGCTCCTCGGCCGGCTTGCCCTGACCCGCGGGGTTCACGCCCATCGCCCAGGTCGGGCGGTGCCCGATGATCGCGTCCTTCTGGTAGGCTTGGACGGCGGCATCGTTCATGCCGTCGAAGTAGTTATAGCTCGCGTTGTAGGCGCGGACGTGATCGATGCAGAACCGCCAGTACTGGCCTTCCGCCTTCCGGCCCTTCGGGGCGCGGTGCGGGCCCGGCCGGGTGCAGCCCGGGCTCTCGCACAGGGCCTCGGCCGCGGGCTTCGGCTCGTCGCAAGACGGTTTCCTGATCCGGATGCTGTCGAACAGGCGCGAGTTGAGATCCATGACGGGCCGATTATGAGGGGGCAAACCGGAGACACAAGGGCACCGGGCCTGATGACGCATGCGTGGGATCGGGCTTGACGGATGCCGGCGACGTGAGGTGAGGGCAGGATGACGGACGGGACTGGTGAGGACGGCACCCTTCGGGGCTGGATGGAGGCGAAGCTGCGCGCGGAACTCGCGCCGGCGCACCTCGATGTGATCGACGAATCGCACCTGCATGCGGGCCATTCCGGCGCGCGGCCCGGGGGCGAGACCCATTACCGGCTCGACATCGTCGCATCGGCGTTCGAGGGCAAGAGCCGTGTGGAGCGGCACCGCTTGGTCAACGCGCTCATGGACGAGGCTTTCGGGCGTGGCCTGCACGCCCTGGCGTTGCGCGTCCGGACCCCGGCCGAGGCCGGCTGAAGCCCGGTGTCGCCGGTCCGGCGCGGTCGATAAGACGGTACGAGGGATATGGCGACCGTGGTTCCGGTGCGCATCCGAGAGATCACCGGTTTCCCACGTGCACGGGTGCGCTGGCACACAGGCCGCTGCCATATGCCAGTCTCGTACCGGAGTTCATCATGTCCCTGCGGGTGAACGCACGGATCGCCATCGCGGACGACGAGATCGAGCTGTCCTTCATGCGTGCCTCCGGGGCGGGCGGACAGAACGTCAACAAGGTCGAGACCGCGGTCCAGTTGCGCTGGTCGGTCCTGGCCTCCCCCTCGGTCGACGAGCGGGTCAAGGCCAACCTGTACAAGCTCGCCGGCCGGCGCCTGACCAAGGATGGCGTTTTGATCCTGTCCGGGCAGCGGCACAGGACCCAGGAGCGCAATCGGGCCGACGTGCTGCAACGGCTGGTCGATCTCGTGACCGAGGCGGCTAAGCCGCCGCCGCCCATCCGTCGCGCGACGAAGCCAACCAAGGGCTCGAAGGAGCGGCGCATCGGCGCCAAGAAGAGCCGTGCCGTGGTCAAGCAGGGGCGCGGCAGCTATCGGGATTCCGAGGGCTGAGCCGGCCCGCTGCCGGTCAGGCTGAGCGGCTGGGGCGGCTTCACGTCCTTGACGTGCCGGGCTCGCTCACGCCGAGCGAGCCGCGACCTCCGCGGCGAGCGATCTAGTGGATCGCGTCGATCACCTCCGCCTTCGGGCTCGCGTCGGGGGCGGGCGACGAGCCGGCGACCAGGGTGCTTCCCGGCTTGGCGATGGTGAGCGCGATCGCGATCAGCGCCAGGATGGCCGCGAGGCCGGCGGGGAACAGGAAGGCGGATTCGCCGTAGCGGAGATCGAGCAGGCCGCCCAGCACGGCGCCGGTGCTGAGACCGGCCCAGAGCGGCGCCTGGATCCAGAACGACGGGGCCACCGTGCCGAGGAGCAGGTTGGCGCAGCCCGTCCCGAACCGCACCACCGCGCCGGTCACGTAGGTCAGTGCCAGTGAGCGGCCGCCTTCATCCTGAAGCGTCGCGTTCTGCAGGCCCAGAGCCAGCACGATCGGGTAGGCGTGCAGCGGATAAGCGAAGGTGCCCCAGGGCATCAGCAGTCCGCCCGCGAGCAGCAAAGCCTGGAGCGTCAGCAGGACGGCCAGCCGCCAGCGCCCGACCCAGGCGGCGATCAGCGTGCCCAGGAAGGCGCCGAAGCAGAACAGGCTGATCGTGCTGGCGACGCGGGTGACGTTCTCCCAGTCGCCGTTGGAAACCGCCACGCCGAATCGGGTCGTGTTGCCCGACATGAACGACATGAACAGCTGCGAGAATTCCAGGAAGCCGATGGAATCGGCGCAACCCGCCAGCAACGCCAGCGCGATGGCGAAGGAGATGCGCGTCCGGGGATCCGCTGGGAAGGACCGGTCCGCTGGCAGGTCGGGCTTGCGCTCCGGTGCGCGCCCATCGTCCCTGCCGCCGAAATCCGCCATGCCAATCCCCGATCCCATCGCCGCAGGTCATGCGGCCGACAGACAATGGACGAACAGCCAAGCAGTTTCATGCCGGGGGAATCATCGGCGTGTGCGGTGCAGCACGACGACTCGGCCCTGCACCGGCCGGCCGCCTTCGCGCCGCACATCGGCTTCGTGCAGCCGTAAGACCTCCAGGCCCGCACCGGAGGCCGCCGCGGTGACGTGGGCGTCGGCGTGGGCGTAGCGCCCGTCCGCCCCCAGGACGCCGTCGTCGCCGTCATGAGACTGCACCGTGAAGGCGGCCAGGCCCCCGGGCCGAAGGACGCGGGCGACCTGCTTCAACACAGGCGCGAGATCCGCCACGTAGATCAGCACGTCCGCCGCCAGGCAGAGGTCGGCGGATTCCGACGGCTCGGCCCCCAGGAAGGCGGCCAGGTCGCCCTCGGCCACGCGGTCGTAGAGCGGCTGGCCGTTCTGCATCTTGGTCCGCGCCAGCGCCAGCATGCCGGGCGAGAGATCGACCCCGGTGAGGTGCCCGACCCGGTCGCGGATCGCCGCGCCCATCAGGCCTGTGCCGCAGCCGAGGTCGAGCGCCACATCGAACCGCTCCGGCTCCGGCGGCAGGGCGTCGTGGACCAGTTGGGGGCCGATATAGCCCAGCCCGTCCACCAGGTGGCGCTCGAAACGCGGGGCGTAGCCGTCGAACAGGGCCCGGACATAGGCCGGCGACAGGGCCGGCAGGTCGCCGCCTTCCCCCAGGCGGACGAGGTGCGCCCGCACGCCGAGGGTATCGTCGGGGTCGATGTCGAGGGCACAGGCATAGGCCCGGGTCGCGGCCGCTCGCAGGGCCGGGTCGTCGCCCCGGACGGCCAGCCCCTCCCGGGAGCGGCCCAGCACCAGCCAGGCCGGCGCGTAGCGGGGTGCGATCTCCAGCGCCTGCTCGGCGAGGTCGGCCGCCCCGGCATGGTCGCCATCCGCCAGGCAGGCCTCGGCGTAGCGATAGCGGCGGTCGGCGAGGAGGTCACCGGAACTGTGTTGCGTGGCCATGCGTCTGCCGGGTCGGAGGCGCCTATATACCGGGGCCACCGGCGGACTCCACCGGCAGCAGCGGGCCCGATGCCGACACGCGCGAGCGATCTCCTCACCCTGACCCGCGAGGGCCTCTACTGTCCGCTCGGCGGCTTCCACGTCGATCCGACCTGGCCGGTCGAGCGCGCGCTGATCACCCACGGCCATGCCGACCATGCCCGGGCCGGCCACGGACACGTGCTGGCGACGCCCGAGACCTTGCGGATCATGGCGGTGCGCTACGGCGAGGATTTCTGCCGCCAGCGCCAGGAGGCCCGGCTCGGCGAGGCCCTGCGCGTCGGCGACGTCACGGTGCGCTACGCCCCCGCCGGCCACGTGCTCGGCTCGGCGCAGATCGCCATCGAACGGGACGGCGTCCGCGTCGTGGTTTCGGGCGACTACAAGCGGGCGCCGGACCCGACCTGCCTGCCGTTCGAGGTGGTGCCCTGCGACGTGTTCATCACCGAGGCGACCTTCGGCCTGCCGGTCTTCACGCATCCCGATACGCGGGACGAGGTCCGCAAGCTGATGGCTTCCGTGGCCCTATTCCCGGAGCGCGCCCACATCGTCGGCGCCTACGCGCTCGGCAAGGCGCAGCGGGTGATGGCACTGCTGCGCGAGGAGGGCTGGGACCGGCCGATCCACCTGCATGGCGCGATGGAGAAGCTGACCGAGCTGTACAAGCGCGAGGGCATCCCCCTGGGCGAGACCCCGAAGGTCGTGGCCGCCGACCGCAAGGATCTGCACAGGGCCATCGTGATCTGTCCGCCCAGCGCGATGCAGGACCTGTGGTCGCGCAAGTTTCCCGACCCGGTGACCTGCTTCGCGTCCGGCTGGATGCGGGTTCGCGCCCGCTCGCGCCAGAAGGGCGTCGAGCTGCCGCTGGTCATCTCCGACCATTCCGACTGGCCGGACCTGTGCCGCACGATCCGGGACACCGGCGCCGGGGAGGTCTGGGTCACTCACGGGCAGGAGGATGCGCTGGTCCATTGGTGCGGGACGCAAGGGATCAAGGCCAAGCCGCTGCACATGCTGGGCTACGGGGACGACGGTGAGGCGGAGCCGGTCCCCGCAGGCGTCGCCGAGCCGGAGGTGGCCGCGTGAACGACTTCGCCCACCTCCTCGACCGCCTCGCCTATGAGCCGCGCCGCAACGCCAAGCTGCGTCTGCTCCAGGACTTCTTCGCCCGCACGCCCGACCCCGAGCGCGGCTACGCGCTCGGGGCCATGACCGGCACGCTGAATTTCCGCGAGGCCAAGCCGGCGCTGATCCGCGGCCTGGTGGAGGCGCGCATTGACCCGGTCCTGTTCCGGCTGTCGCACAACTACGTCGGCGATCTGGCCGAGACCACGGCGCTGATCTGGCCGGGGCCGGTGGCGCCGCGTGAGCCCGGACTCGGACACAACAACCCACCGCCCCACGTTCCGACCCTCGCCGAGGTGGTGGAGACCCTGGCGACCATCCCGAAGAAAGACCTGCCCCGCCACCTCGCCGAGTGGCTCGACGCCCTCGACGAGACCGGGCGCTGGGCTCTCCTGAAGCTCGTCACCGGAAATCTGCGGGTCGGCGTCTCGACCCGGCTCGCCAAGACCGCGGTGGGCGCGTTGGGTGGCCATGAGGCGGATGCGGTGGAGGAGGTCTGGCATGGCCTCACGCCACCGTTTGAGAGCCTGTTCGCCTGGGTCGAGGGTCGGGCCGAGCGCCCCGAGACCTTGAATCCGGCCCCGTTCCGGCCGCCGATGCTGTCGCATCCGATCGAGGAGGAGAGCGATTTCGAGAAGCTCGAGCCGGAAGCGTTCTCGGCCGAGTGGAAGTGGGACGGCATCCGCGTCCAGCTCGTCGGCGGGCGCGACCAGGCGGGCGTGCAGGTCGCGAAGGTCTATTCCCGCACCGGCGAGGACATCACCGGTGCGTTCCCCGACCTCGCCGAGGCGATCGGCTTCACGGGGACGCTCGACGGCGAGCTGCTGATCCTGCGCGAGCGCCGGGTCCAGAGCTTCAACGTCCTGCAGCAGCGCCTGAACCGCAAGGCCGTCACGGCCAAGCTCCTGGAGGAGTTCCCCGCCCATGTCCGGGCCTACGACCTCCTGACGCTGGACGGCGAGGATCTGCGGGCCGACCCGTTCGCGACCCGGCGGGAGAAGCTGGACGCCCTGGTCACCCGCCTCGACCACGCGCGGATCGACATCTCGCCCCTGGTGCCGTTCGCGGATTGGGAGGCCCTCGCCGCCGCCCGGGCCGATCCGGCCGCGGTGGGAGCCGGCGAGGACGCGGACGCGATCGAGGGCGTGATGCTCAAGCGCCTGAACAGCCCCTACCTGCCGGGCCGCCCGAAAGGCCCTTGGTGGAAGTGGAAGCGCGAGCCCCATGTCGTCGATGCCGTGATGATGTACGCACAGCGCGGCCACGGGAAGCGTTCGTCGTTCTACTCGGACTACACGTTCGGGGTCTGGCGGGAGGCCCCCGAGGGCGGGGACGAGCTGGTGCCGGTGGGCAAGGCCTATCACGGCTTCACGGACGCGGAACTCGCCAAGCTCGACCGCTACGTCCGCAACAACACCACCAAGCGGTTCGGCCCGGTTCGCGAGGTCACCCACGGGCATGAGGCCGGGCTCGTTTTGGAAATCGCCTTCGAGGGCGTCCAGCGCTCGACCCGGCACAAGTCCGGCGTGGCGATGCGCTTCCCCCGGGTCAGCCGGATCCGGTGGGACAAGCCCGCCGCCGAGGCCGACCGGATCGACGTGCTGGAGCGGATCCTGGCCCGCGGCGAGCGCGAGATCGCGCCCGGGGCAGCGTTGATGGAGTCGGGGACATGAAGCAGGGGACAATCGGTCCGGTCGAGCCGCTGGCCTCCGTCGCGGTGGAGCGCCATGCGAGCGGCCGCCTGACCATCGCGACCCCGGGGCAGGGGTTCACGGATTTCACCGGCGCGGTCGCGGAGTTCGTGCGCGGCAGCGGGATCCGGGACGGGCTCGTCACGGTCTTCTGCCGGCACACCTCCGCTTCTCTCACCATTCAGGAGAATGCCGACCCGGACGTGCAGACCGACCTGATGACGGCCCTCGACGGCTTCGCGCCGCGCGGCGCCCCCTACGTCCACGGTTCCGAGGGACCGGACGACATGCCGGCCCATATCCGCACGCTGGTCACCGATTCGGCCTTGAGCATCCCGCTGGTCGAGGGCCGTCTGGCCCTGGGCACCTGGCAGGGGATCTACCTGATCGAGCACCGCGACCGGCCGCATCGGCGGGAGATCGTCGTGAGCGTGATCGGCGCGTGAATCGGGGCGCTTGGCCCGGCGCAGGCAGCAACATTCGCTGACACACGGCGGCTTAACCATGCCGCGGGCAAGAACGCCCTGGGATCCGCTTCCGCGCCGGTCTCGCGAAGGGGGACCCCGATGGGCTTGTTCGACGCGCTCTCGAATTCGGTGTCCGGCGCCTCGGCGCAATCCCTGGCGCTCAACAACATCTCCGGGAACATCGCCAACACCCAGACTGCGGGATACAAGACCACTGAGACGAGTTTCGCCGACATGCTGGCCCAGACCACCGCAAAGGCGCAGTCGAGCGGCGGCGTCGCGACCAGTACGCGCGACACCCTGGGGCTCCAGGGCACGATCCAGTCCACCGGGGTCACGACCAACCTCGCCATCTCGGGCAACGGCTATTTCGTGGTCCGGTCGAACACCGGCACGCCGCAGAGTCCGAGCTTCACCGGCGAGACCGGCTATACCCGCCGCGGCGATTTCGACCCGGATGCGAACGGCTATCTCGTCAACGGCGCGGGCTATTACCTGTTCGCCGGCCCGGCGGCGACCGCGCCCGTGCAGGTTCCAACCGGGACCGACACCCTGGCGAGCCTCACGGTCTCGCCCGCGGGCACCCTCACCGGTACGGGCGCGGACGGCGGCACGGTGCCGCTCGGGTCGCTGACGCTGGCGCAGTTCGGGGGCCAGGACACTCTGACCTCGCTCGACGGCGGCACCTACGTGGCCAACGGCCAGTCCGGCGCGCCAAGCTTCGGGTTCGCGGGCGCGACCATCGCGGCCGGGTCGGTGGAGCAGTCGAATGCCGGCATCTCGGACCAGTTCTCCAAGATGATCGAGACCCAGCAGGCCTACACGGCCAACACGAAGGTCATGAGCGCCGCCGACCAGATGCTGCAGGACGCCATCGCGATGGATGTGTGAGGCCCGAGGGCGCGCCTTACAGGAACTTCAGGGGGTCGGTCTCGGGCGGGGGCGGGGCCACGTCGTTGCGGTTCCACCAGCCGCCGCCGAGCGCCACGAACAACGCCGCGCTGTCGCCGTACTGGGTGGCGCGGGCGGCCGCCGAGGTGACCAGCGCCGAGAGGTAGCCCTGCTGGGCGATCAGCACCTGGGTCGAGGTGACGGCGCCGGCCGTGTATTGCTTGCGGATCAGCCCGAGGCTCTGGTTGGTCGCGCTCACCGCGGCATCGGCGGCGGCCACCGCCTTGGCGTCGGCCTGGAGCGCCCGCAGGGCGTCGGCGACGTTCTGGAACGCGGTGATCACCGTCGCCTTGTACTGCGCCTGTGCCTGGGTCAGCGTCTCCTCGGCTGCCCGCTGGCGCCGGAACAGGGTGCCGGCGTCGAAGATCGGCGCCGTCGCCTGGCCGATGATCGTGAAGAACGCCGCCCCGGGATTGGCGACCTGGGCGAGCCGCACGGCGCTGGAACCGCCCGTGGCGGTCAGGCTGAATTGCGGCAGGCGGTTGGCCACGGCGACGCCGACGCTGGCACTCGCCTGCTGCACCAGGGCCTCGGCCGCCTTCACGTCGGGGCGCTGCTGCACGAGGCGTGAGGGCAGGCTGACCGGGAGCCTTGTCGGGAGCCGCAGGGCCGAGAGCTGGAAGGTCTCCGCGATCTCGTTGGAGGGCAGGCGCCCGGCCAGCGCCGTGAGGAGGTTGCGCTGCTGCGCCAGCTGCTTCTCCAGCGGCGGCAGCAATTGCTGCGACAGGGCCAGGGCGGCCTGCTGCTGGACCACGTCGGCTCCGGCGATCTGGCCCAGCGAGAGCTGCTTGTTGAACAGCTGCAGCACCTCGGTCTGTGCCTGGATAACCTTGCGGGTGGCGTCGATCTGCGCCCGCAGCGCCGCCTCCTGGATGGCGGCGGCGACGACGTTGCCGGTGAGGCTGAGATAGGCCGCCTCCAGCTGGAAGCGCTGGTTCTCGGTGGTCGCCTCAAGCGATTCGATCTGCCGGCGGTTCCCGCCGAACACGTCGGGATTGTACGAGACCACGGCCTGCGGCGTGTACAGGCTGTAGAGGTACCGAGACTCGTTGTTGAGCGGCGATTGCAGGTCGAGGCCCGGTGCCAGGACGCCTTGGGCCTGCGGGGTCGCGGACAGGCTTGGATAGAGCGTGCCCTTCTGGGCCAGCACGTTCTGCTGCGCGATCCGCAGCGACGCCTGCGCGGCCTCTAGATTCGGGTTGTTCGCCAACGCCTGCTCGACCAGCTGGTTCAGCGCCTTGGAGTGGAACAGCGTCCACCACTGCCCGGGGATGTCGGCGCCGGAGACGAAGCTCTGGTCCGCCGATCCGCCCTGTCGGGTGCGGATGTTGTCGGCGGCCGAGGGATTCTGGAGCGGCTCCTTGGTGTAGCGGCCCACCGGGGGCGCCTCGGGCGGCACGAAGTTCGGGCCGACCGCACAAGCCGACAGGGACAAAGCCGATAGGGACACGGCCGCCGCCAGCATGATGGCCGCACGACCGCACCGATTCGGCGCCAACGCCACCATCATGCCCCCGAAACCCCTCCCTCGGTAGAGCGTCCCGGCGGACGACCAAGTCAATCCGACGGTGCCGCGATCCTGTGCGCCGGAGCCGCGCTGTGGCGCCCGGGCCACGTGACGATGCCCGGCACGCGTCGCTCTCGCCCGGCTCATGCCGCCACCCGGTGCCCGGTCACGGCCCGCCCGTTCGGATTCGGGTGCCGCCGCGAGAACAGCGAGATCAGCACCGGCACCACCACCAGGATCAGGTTGGGCGCCAGGATGATGCCGCCGACCACCACCAGGGCCAGGGGCTTCTGCACCTGCGAGCCGATGCCCGTGGAGATCGCCGCCGGCAGAAGGCCGACGCAGGCGGCCACGCAGGTCATCATCACCGGGCGCATCCGCACGATCGCGGCGTTCCACACCGCGTCCTTGCGCTGCCAGCCCTCGTCGAGCAGCTGGTTGTAGTAGGCCAAGAGGATCACGCCCTCCATGGTCGAGATGCCGAACAGCGCGATGAAGCCGATCGCCGCCGAGATCGAGAACGGCGTGCCGGTCAGTGCCAGCGCAAAGATGCCGCCGATCATCGCCATCGGGATCACCGACAGGGTCAGCAGCATGTCCGCCACGGACGAGAAGTTGATGAACAGTAGCAGCGCGATCAGCACCAGGGTGACCGGCACGACCAGGCTGAGGCGGGTCGCGGCGTCCTTCAGGTTGGTGAACTGCCCGACCCACTCCATCCGGTAGCCCGGCGGCAGGTCCACCGCCTCGGCGACCTTGCGCTGCGCCTCGATCACCGCGCTGCCGAGGTCGCGCCCGCGCACCGAGAACTTCACCGGGATGTAGCGCTCCTGGTCCTCGCGGTAGATGAACGAGGCGCCCGAGACGAGGTCGACATCGGCGATCTCGGAGAGCGGCACCTGGATCACGCCGCCGTTGGGATTCTGGGCGCCCACCGCGATGTTGCGGATCCCGGCCAGCGACGAGCGGTATTCCTTGGCCAGCCGCACCCGCATGGAGAAGTGCCGGTCGGAGCCGTACTCGTAGAGGTCGCCCGCGGTCTGGCCGCCGATCGCCGCCTGGATCGTGGTGTTCACGTCGCCGATCGAGAGGCCGTAGCGGGCCGCCTTGTGGCGGTCGACGTCGATCCGCACGGTCGGCTGGCCCAGCGATTCGAACACCGCCAGGTCGCTGATGCCGGGCACGGAGGCCAGCGCCGCCTTGACCGCGTTGGCGGTCTTGGTGAGCTGGGCGAGGTCGCTGCCATAGATCTTGACCGAGTTCTCGCCTTTCACGCCCGAGGCCGCCTCCTGGACGTTGTCCTCAATATATTGCGAGAAGTTGAACTCGATCCCCGGAAACTCGGCGTCGAGCTTCTTGCTCAGGTCGTGGATCAAGCTGTCCTTGTCGAGGCCCTTGCGCCATTGGTCGATCGGCTTGAGCGGCGCCAGGATCTCGACGTTGAAGAACCCGGTGGCGTCGGTGCCGTCGTTGGGCCGGCCCTGGTGCGAGATCACCGTGACGACCTCCGGGACCTCCTGGAAGATCTTGCGCAGGCGCTGGACGTAGTCGTTGCCGGCCTCCAGCGAGATCGAGGACGGCATGGTGCCGCGCACGTAGAGGTTGCCCTCTTCGAGGCGGGGCAGGAATTCCAGGCCGAGGTTCCGGGCGGCCAGCCCCGAGGCCAGCAGCACCACCAGCATCACCGAGAGCGCCAGCACCCGGTTCTTGAGGCCGAAGGCCAGGATGCGCTCGTGCCCGGCCCGCAGGACCCGCACGATCAGGGTGTCGCGCTCCTCGAGCTTCTTCGGCAGGATGAGCGCCGAGAGGGCCGGCGAGACCGTGAACGTCGCCAGCAGGCCGCCGACCAGCGCGTAGGCGTAGGTCTTGGCCATCGGCCCGAAGATGTGGCCCTCGACCCCGCTCATCGTGAACAGCGGCAGGAAGCCGACGATGATGATGATCGCCGAGAAGAAGATCGCCCGGTTCACCTCGACGCCGGCGATCGCGATGATGCCGAGCCGGCCTTCGAGCCCCCCTGGCGCCTTCTGACCCTCGGAATGCTCGGGCTCGGCGAGGTGCCGGAACACGTTCTCGACCATGATCACCGTCGCGTCGACGATCAGGCCGAAATCGATCGCGCCGAGCGACAGGAGGTTGGCCGAATCGCCCCGCACCACCAGGATCAGGATCGCGAAGCCCAGGGCGAACGGGATCGTGGCCGCCACGATGATCGCGCTGGTGAGCGACCCGAGGAACAACCACTGCACGATGAACACCAGCACCACCCCGAAGACGAGGTTGTGCATCACCGTATGGGTCGTGGTGTGGATCAGCCCCGACCGGTCGTAGATCCGCTCGATCTTCACGTCGGGCGGCAGGATCGTCGAGGCGTTGATCTTGTCGATCTCCGCCTCGACCCGCTGCAGCGTCGGCAGGCTCTGGCCGCCGCGGCTCATCAGGACGATGCCCTCGACCACGTCGGACTGGTCGTCGTGGCCGACGATGCCGAGCCGCGGGGCGTTCGACACGCGTACCTCCGCCACGTCCCGCACCAGCACCGGCGTGCCGTTGACGAGGCTGATCATCGTGTCCCGGATGTCGTCCATGTCGCGGATCAGGCCGATGCCGCGCACCACCGCGGATTGCTGGCCGACATTCAGGGTCTGCCCGCCGACGTTGATCGAGGCGTTGTTCAGCGCCGTGGTCAGCTGGACCAGGGTCAGGCCCTGGGCCTGGAGGCGGTTCAGGTCGACCGCGACCTCGTATTCCTTGGCCTTGCCGCCGAACGCGGTCACGTCGGTGACGCCCGGGATCGCCTTGAACCGCCGCTGCAGCACCCAGTCCTGCAGGGTCTTCATGTCCATGGGCGAGTAGCCCGCCGGGCCGACCAGCTTGTAGCGCATGATCTCGCCCACCGGGCTCGTCGGCGAGATCTGCGGCGTGGCGCCGTTGGGCAGGGGCGGGGCCTGCGACAGGCGATTGAGCACCCGCTGCAGCGCCTGTTCGTACGTGTACTCGTAGTTGAACTGGACCTTCACGTCGGACAGGCCGAACAGCGAGATCGTCCGCACCACCTGGGCGTTGGGGATGCCGGCGAGCGCCACCTCCAGGGGAATGGTGATGTAGCGCTCGATCTCGTCGGCGGATTGGCCCGGGTTCTGGGTGATCACGTCGACCAGCGGCGGCACCGGGTCGGGATAGGCCTCGATGTTGAGCTGCGTATAGGCGCCGTAGCCGATTCCGAGCATCACCACGAACAGCAGCACGACCAGCACGCGCTGGCGCAGCGAGAAGACGATCAGGCTGTTCATCGCCCGGGTTCCCGCTCAGGACGCCTTGTCGCCGGAGGCCGCCCGGTCGATGAACAGGGCCCCCCGGGTCACGATCTGATCGCCCGCATGCAGGCCGTCGACGACCTGCGCGTTGTCGCCGTTGATCACGCCGAGCTTGATGTCGCGCGCCTCCACGGCGCCGTCCTGGCGGGCCACCCACACATGGGTACGGTCGCCCTCGTACACGATCGCGGCGACCGGCACGCTCGGGCTCGGCTCGCCCTTGCCGGTGATGATCGTGTAGGTGGCGAACATCTCCGGGCGCAGCACCCGGTCGGGATTGTCGACCTCGCTGCGGACCGCGAGCCGCCGCGTGGCCGGGTCCAGGCTCGCGGCCATGTAGTTGACCCGCGCCTTGAACACCCGCGCCCCGAAGCCCGCCACCTTCGCCTCGACCTCCTGGCCGATGCGGATCTTCGGGATCTCGCTCTCGCGCACGTTGGCGACGAGCCACACCGTGGACAGGTCGCCGATCACGAAGACCGGGTCGCTGGAGGCGGAGAGGAACTGCCCGGTGCCGACCTTGCGCTGGACGATCGTGCCGGCGATCGGCGCCCGGATCTGGGTCTCGGGGCTGAGCCGGCCGTTCTTCTCGTAGGCGACGATCTCGGCGTCGGACTTGCCCAAAAGCCGCAGCCGGTTCCGCACGGCGTCGAGGGACGCCTCCGCGGTCTTCAGGTCGCTCTGCGCGGCGATGACGTCGTTCTGCGCCGACTGGTAGTCCTTCAGCGCCACCGCGTGGGCCTGGAACAGTTCCTGCTGGCGCGCCGCGATGGTCTGGTCGAGCTTCAGCAGGGCCTGCTGCTTCTGGAGATTGTTCAGGGCGGCCTGATAGTCGTTCTGCGCTTGGACCATGTCGGTGGCCTCCAGCGTCAGCAGCACGTCGCCGGCCTTCACGTCGTCGCCCGCCCGGGCCAGCACCTTGGTCACCCGACCCGCGTAGGGCGAGACCACCGGCACGTTGTCATCGTCGTTGAGCGCGATGCGCCCCTCCGCGGAGCCCTCCGGGCGGAACATCTGAGTCGCCACAGGCAGGATCTCGAACGCGGCGCGCTGTTCCTTGCTCGGCCGGAACACCCGCTCCACCGTCCCGGCCTTCTCGGCCTCGATCCCCGCATCCGGGTTGCCCGATCCGAACAGCCCGGCGACGACGCCCGAGACGGCCTCGCGGGCGCGGTCCGAGACGGCCAGCGCCAGGCCGCCCGCGACCGCGATCAGCACGAGGACGATCAGGGGCCAGGGCGTGCGGCGCCGGCGCGCGGATGCGGCGCGGGCCTCATCCTGGTCCAGAGGATTGCGGGCGTCCATAAGGTTGGTCTTCTGGGTCCGGGCGAGGGACCGGGATGGCAGATGAGGACAGGCTTCAGCCCAGACCCCGGCCGTTTCATGGTGATCGGAGTCGCTTGTCGAGGCGTGCCATCCGGGCTGAGGTCCCGGACGGCACCACGTGCCTAGAGCAAAGCTTGGCTGATCCGCAATCGATCGGGGGGCCAGGTCGCGAAACCGTGTGGCTCCGTCTTCCTTCGCCGGGATTTGTTACAATATGACAACGCTCCCGGGCCAGAAGCCCGATCCGTCCCGCAGATCCGATCGAAGAATCCGCCATGACCGACATGAGTTCTGCTTCCGCCCCATCCGGTTCGACCGCCGGCAAGATCCCGGTCACCGTGCTCACCGGCTATCTCGGCGCTGGCAAGACCACGCTGCTCAACCGGATCCTTACGGAAAACCATGGCAAGCGTTACGCCGTGATCGTCAATGAGTTCGGCGAGATCGGTATCGACAACGACCTCGTCGTCGGCGCGGACGAGGAAGTGTTCGAGATGAACAACGGATGCGTCTGCTGCACCGTGCGCGGCGACCTGATCCGGATCATGGACGGCCTGGTCAAGCGGCGGGGCAAGTTCGACGCAATCATCGTCGAGACCACCGGGCTGGCCGACCCGGCCCCGGTCGCCCAGACTTTCTTCGTCGACCAGGATGTCGGCGACGCCGCCCGCCTCGACGCCGTGGTGACGGTGGCGGACGCCAAGTGGCTGTCCGACCGCCTCAAGGACGCCCCGGAGGCGAAGAACCAGATCGCTTTCGCGGACGTGATCCTGCTCAACAAGAGCGACCTCGTCTCGCCGGAAGATCTGGACCGGGTCGAGGCCGAGATCCGCGGCATTAACCCGCTGGCCAAGCTCCACCGCACGCAGAACTGCGCCGTGCCCCTGGAGGCCGTGCTGGAGCGCAACGCGTTCGACCTCGACCGAATCCTCGAGGTGGAGCCGGATTTCCTGGAGTCGGGCCACCATCACCATCACGATTCCGAGATCCAGTCGGTCTCGGCCAAGATCGACGGCGAGGTCGATCCGGAGAAGTTCATGCCCTGGATCTCGAACCTGACCCAGGTTCAGGGACCGGACATCCTGCGCTGCAAGGGCATCGTGGCCTTCCCCAACGAGCCGAAGCGCTTCGTCTTCCAGGGCGTGCACATGATCCTCGACGGCGACGTCCAGGGGGATTGGCGCCCGGACGAGAAGCGGGTCTCCCGGGTGGTGTTCATCGGCCGCAACCTCGATCCGGTGGCGATCCGCCAGGAATTCGAAGCCTGCCGGGCCTGATCGAATGCCGCCCGGCTGGACCCGGGCGGCATTCGCCGGCGTGTCGCGGTTCCGCGTCGTCGGCGGCAGCGGGGTGACGGCGCAGCGCTCACAAGCACTTGTATAGCGACCGATTGTCGGAGCGAATGTCCTCGATATAGCGTATCGATACGGATCGATATCGACGCGGGGGGGATTTCGCCATGGTACGTCTACTTCTGACCGCCGCCATACTTGCTGGCAGCACCGGATTGCTCGTCACGCCGGCGGCGGCCCTGTCCGCCAAGGATTGCTCGACCAAGTATCAGGCTGCCAAGCAGGCCGGGACGCTCAACGGCCAGAAGTGGAACGACTTCCGCAAGGCGGAATGCGGGGCCGAGGCGTCGAACACGACGGCCAACACGGTGCCGAATCCTGTGGCACCCGGTGCGACGAAGCCCGCGGCCCCGGCTCCCGCGCCGCAAGCCCCGGCCGCGAGATCGACGGCGGCCCCGGCCGGGACGGCCGCCTATCCGTCCGCCGTCGATCCGAAATATGCGAGCGAATCCGCCGGGAAGGCGCGGATGCATACCTGCCTCGACAGCTACAACGCGGCCAAGGCCGCCGGGACGCTGGGCGACGCGAAATGGATCCAGAAGGGCGGCGGCTTCTACTCGGTCTGCAACAAGCGGCTGAAGGGCTGACGCCACCCGCCGAGAGGAACGGGTCCGCCCGGAGGCGCAGCCGATTCTCAACCATTGGATGTCATGGCTACCGGATGTGCGGGCCCGCGTAACCGGCCCGCGGAGTCCGCGTATCCATGGCTCAGACCGCAGCGCCCGCAATCCCGGTCCCGTCGGGATTGCCCGCCGGGATCCCGCTCCTCGGGGTCATCCGGGGGCTGGCCATGGCGCTGTTTGCCGCCTTCATCTTCTTCGCCTGCTTCGCGTTCTCGGAAACCTCGCCCTACGATGCGGTGGCGATCCCCACGATCCTGCTGTGGCTCTGCCTCGGCGTGCGCCTGCACCGTGGGGCGGTACCGCTGCTCGCGCTGCTGCTGCTCTACCTGGTGGCGATCGTCACGGCGCTGTTCCCGTACCTGAACGAGGAGTTCCCGGTCACCTGGACGATCCAGCTGATCTACCTCGTGATCACCTGCGTGTTCTTCGCGATGTTCTTCTCGGAGGACACGCACGCCCGCATGGAGCTGGCGCTGAAGGCCTACACGGTGAGCTGCGTGTTCTCCGCGGCGCTCGGCATCGTCGGCTACCTGCAATGGCTCGGCATCGAGGACCTTTTCTACAAGTACGACCGGGCCTCCGGCACCTTCCAGGACCCGAACGTGTTCGGCTCGTTCCTGACGCTCGGCGCCCTGTACCTGATGCACGGCCTGCTCACCGGCAGCGCCCGGCGCCCGCTGGTAGCGCTGGCCGGGCTGCTGATCATTTTGGCCGGCATCTTCCTGTCGTTCTCGCGCGGCTCCTGGGGCGGCAGCGTCGTCGCCGTGCTGCTGATGGTCGGCTCGGTCTACGCCGGCAGCGGCTCCGTCCGGCTGCGCCGCCGCATCGTGCTCCTGACGCTCGCTACATTGGTGCTCGCCACGATCGCCGTGATCGGCCTCCTGTCGGTCGAGCACGTGCACAAGATGTTCGAGACCCGGGCGGCCCTGACCCAGGATTACGACCAGGGGGAGACCGGCCGTTTCGGCAACCAGGTCCGTGGGTTGGCGATGCTGCTGGAGCGCCCGTTCGGGATGGGGCCGATGCACTGGCGGTTGGTCTTCGGTCTCGAGCCCCACAACTCCTATATCGGCTCGTTCGCCAACGGCGGCTGGCTCGGCGGGGTGGTGTTCATCGGCCTAGTCCTGGCAACCAGCTTCGTGGGCTTCCGCCTGCTGGTGCGGCCATCGCCCGTCCGGGCGCATGCCCAGATCGTCTGGCCGGCCCTGCTGATGTTCTTCCTCCAGGCGTTCCAGATCGACATCGAGAAGTGGCGCCACGTCTACATGATGCTCGGGATGGTCTGGGCGCTGGAGGCGGCCCGGCTGCGCGCCCCCTGGATCGGCGGATCCGGCCGCCCGTGAGGGCGACGTGATCGTGCGCGACCCCAGACCAGCTTGAAACGCGTCCGCAGTCGCGGCAACGCTCCCGCTCGGCCCGAACAGGCGCTGAGGAATGCCCGACGGCGATTTGGCCCCGGAGACGGTCGGTGAGAGTACATCCGGATGATGAGGCGGC
The DNA here is from genome assembly GCF_008039945.1 of Methylobacterium sp. WL64. NCBI lineage: Bacteria > Pseudomonadati > Pseudomonadota > Alphaproteobacteria > Hyphomicrobiales > Methylobacteriaceae > Methylobacterium > Methylobacterium sp. WL64. The sequence continues at coordinate 15,797 of NZ_VRVA01000019.1, read as the reverse complement.
GCGGCTCGCGGCCCTGGACGCCCTCGGCATCGTCGGCACCCCGCCCGAGCCGCATTTCGACGCCGTCTGCCGGATCGCCTGCCGCCTGTTCGGCGTGCGCAGCGCGTTCGTAGGATTCATCGATGACACGCAGCTCTGGCTGAAGACCCCCTGCATCGACGTGCCGGGATCGATGCCGCGGGAGCTGGGCCTGTGCGAGCACACGATTCGCAGCAACGCCATGCTGGTCGTGCCCGACACGCGGGCCGATCCCCGGTTTCGCGATCTGCCCGGGGTCGCCGCCCCGGGCGGCTTCCGATTCTACGCGGGCATCCCCCTGAGCCTGTCGCCGGGCGTCAGGATCGGCACCTTCTGCCTGATCGACCCGGCGCCTCGGGACCGGCTCTCCGAGGCCGACGCAGAGGCGTTCCGCGACCTCGCCGAGATCGTGATCGCCCATCTGCGGCTCTCGGAGGCCGATGGCCGGCGCAGACAGGAGATGGCGCAGGCGGTGATCCGCGAGGCCCTGATCCGGGAGCAGCATCGCGAGATCAACGCCCGCTCCGAGGCGCAGGCGGCGGCGAACCACCAGCTGACCATGGCCGAGCAACTCGCCAGCGTGGGCAACTGGCGGGTGGACCTCGCCGACGGGCAGCCGGTCTGGTCGGAGAGCCTGTACGCCATCGCCGGCCGCGATCCGCGGAAGCCGGCGCCGCCGCTCTCCGCCTTCTCACAGATCTACCACCCCGACGACCGCGAGCGGCTGGAGGGCATCGTCGCGGATGCCATCGCCCGGGGCGCGAGCTTCGACTTCGAGGCGCGGCTGCTTCGGCCCAACGGCGATGTCCGCGACGTGGTCGTGCGCGGCGTCTGCCGGGGCGATCGGCCGGTGACCGGCCTGATCGGCGTGCTCATCGACGTGACCGAGCGGCGCCGCGCCGAGGACGATGTCCGCCGCAGCGAGCTGCGCTACCGCGGTCTCGCCGAGACCCTGCCGCTGCTGATCTGGACCATGCGGGTCGGCGACGGGCAGGCGACCTACGCCAACGCACAGTTCCACGCCTATTACGGGCCGATCGGGCTGGAGCGCGTGGATCGCCTCGCCCGCAACCACCCGGAGGACGCCGCCGGCATGGAGGTGGCCTGGCAGCAGGCGATCGAGACCGGGATCGGCTACGGCGGCCAATGGCGGATCCGGCGGCACGACGGCGCCTACCGGTGGCACAAGATCTCTCTGATCCCGATCTACCTCGATCCCGACGACGGCAAGGTCGTGGAGTGGCTCGGCACCGCGCTCGACGTCGACGACATCGTCACGGCGCGGCTTGCCGTCGAGGAGGCGCGCGGGCTCCTGGGGATCGCCCTCGACGCGGCCGATGCCGGTACCTGGGACTGGGACATGCGCACGGGGTTCGCCACCCTGAGCCCCGAGAGCGCGCGCATGCACGGCCTGCCCGATACCGGCCGGGCGCACACGATGGCCGCGGCCGACTGGACCGCCCTGGTCCACGCCGAGGACGTCGGCGACGTCTGGAACGAGATTCGCCGCGCCGTGGAATCGTCCTCCGCCTACGTCGCCGAGTTCCGGGCGGGCGAGCGCTGGATCTACGCGCGCGGGCGCACGCTCTTCGGTCCCGAGGGCCAGCCGCAGCGCATGGTCGGGCTCCACCTCGACATCTCCGAGCGCAAGGCCGCCGAGGCCGCCCTGCGGGAAGCCACGCGGGACGCGGAGGCCGCGCGGGCCGATGCCGAGCGGGCGAGCGCGGCCAAGAGCGAGTTTTTGGCCGCGATGAGCCACGAGATCCGCACGCCGCTCAACGGCATCCTGGGCTACGCCGACCTGCTCCTCGACGAGAGCGCGATCCGGGACGAGGACCGGCGGCGGCTGGAGCTGATCCACAGCTCCGGGGCGGCCCTCCTCACCGTGGTCAACGACATCCTCGACTTCTCGAAGATCGAGGCCGGCGAACTGACCCTCGACCCGGTCGGCTTCCCGCTGGCCGCGCTCGTGGACAGCACGGTCTCGATCGTGCGCGGCAGCGCGCTCCGGAGCGGGTTGCGGATCGAGGCCGAGATCGACCCGGCGCTTCCGAGCGTCGTGGTCGGCGATCCCGGCCGCCTGCGGCAGGTGCTGCTCAACCTGCTCAACAACGCCGTGAAATTCACCCCCGAGGGCTCGGTGATCGTGACCGTGCGCCGGGAGGGCGAGGGCATCGCGCCCGAGGGCGGCCCCGGCGACGTGGTCCGGTTCGCCGTCACCGATACCGGCATCGGCATCGCGCCATCGCAGCAGGAGCGCTTGTTCAAGCGGTTCAGCCAGGTCGACGGCTCGATCAGCCGCCGCTTCGGCGGCACCGGACTCGGTCTGGCGATCTCCCGGCATCTCGTCACCCTGATGGGCGGCGAGATCGGCATGGACAGCCGGGAGGGGGTGGGTTCGACCTTCTGGTTCCGCCTGGTCCTGCCGCGCAGCAGCGAGGCCGTGGACGCGCTTCGCCTTGGGACGGCGCCGTCGCCGCCGCGTCCGGCCGGCGGATCCCGGCCGCCGCCGGATGGGCCGTCGCTGCGCCTGCTCCTGGTCGAGGATGTACCGCTCAACCAGGAGCTCGCCTGCGCCGTCCTCGAATCGCAAGGCTACACCGTCGAGGTCGCCGGGGATGGCGGCGAGGCGATCACGGCCGTCGGCCTGTCGGTGGCCGAGGGGCGCCCGTACGACCTCGTCCTGATGGACGTGCAGATGCCTGGCGTCGACGGACTCACCGCCACGCGGCGGATCCGCGCCCTGGCGCCGCCAGCCTGCGACGTCCCGATCGTGGCGATGACAGCCAACGTCCTGCCGGAGCAGGTCGCGGAGCTGCGCGAGGCCGGGATGGACGACCATGTCGGCAAGCCGTTCCGCCGGGCGGACCTGTTCGCCACGATCAGCCGCTGGACCGCCCCCGGAGCCCGCCGCCGGGCCCGCCAGGAGACGCCGCGGCGCAAAGTTGCGGTCGATCCCGCGGTTCTCGACGCCGCGGTGCTCGCCGACATGGAGACGAGTTTCGGTACGGATCAGGTGGGCGGGCTGCTGGATCTGCTCTCCAACGAGCTGTCCGAGCGCTTCCGCCCGAGCGAGACCGACCGCCTCCAGATCGCCCACGACGCCCACGCCATGGTGGCGGCGGCCGGGCTCCTCGGTTTCGTCGGGCTCTCGAGCCTGTGCCGGGAGGTCGAGGCCGCCGCCCATGCAGGCGCCGACCTCGTGCCGCTGATCCGGCGCCTGGAGGTGCAACGGGCCACGACCCTCCGGGCGATCCGCCAGCTGCGGGCGGCGTGAACCGGTTCTAGGGCTCCTCAACCTCCGAAAGCGGATCGCCGGTCCAGGTGGTCGCGAAGGCGGCGAGCTGCCGGGCATCCGCGAAGGTGGCCACGCTCACGTCGCGCTCGGCCGGCACCGCCCCCGGATAGGGGGCGAGCAGGACCCGCACCCGGGCGAGGCGACCGCCCGGGGCGTTCGCGTCGATCCAGGCCTGCGCCTCGGGGGTGAGGCGATCCGGACCATCGAGGGCGCGGGCGTCGGCGCGCAGCACGACCACGTAGGTGCCGAGGCTCGGATCGGCCTGCTGCACCGCCTTGACGATATCGATCACGGGCTCTCCGCAAAGTCGTTGATCTGCACCTGGGCCTGCGCCGCGGTGAAGTTCGGGATGTCGGCGAAGATCTCCTCGCCGTGGGCCGCCACGGCCTTCTTGAACGCGTCGGCCGATTCGAAGGTCAGCAGCGCCATCACCTGGAACGGGGCCGGGCCGCCGTCGGGGGTGCCGGCACCCTTGACCACCTTCGCTTCGTGGAGGCCCAGCGCCGACCAGCGCTCACGCACCAGCGGCATGTGGTGCCCGAGATAGTAGCTCATGTCGAAGTTCGGGCCGGTCGGATACATCACGCTCACGAGGATCATAGGGCGTCCTTCCTGTTGCGGCCCCCGTGTCGCCGGGGTGCCGGTGGATCCGGGCGCATCATTCCGAGCGGGCGATGCCGGCTGTCGGAAAACGATGATGCCGTGTTGACGGCTTAGAGCATGTTCCGACGACGTTGGCGCGGGTTCGGCTGAGAAAATGCGGTCCCCTCGAGCACCCGGGCGAAATTCATCTGCCCGTGAACGGCTTTTGCTCCGAGAGCGACCGGATCATAAGCACGGTGCTATGATGCCGGCGAGGGCTTCGTACAAAGCGGTTGTCCCAAACGTCACGCCCGCTGCTGCATGGCCCGCGGTAAGTCCGGTCGCGACAGGCGCCCGGGCGAACGCGTCGAGCGTGAGGACAGGCCGGATCGCTGGCCCCCTTTTACACTGTTCAGGGATCGATCACGCCGCCACGGCGAGGCGCACACCCAAGGCTTTCAGGACGCGCAGCAAGGTGTCCAGCGTCGGATTGCCATTGTCGCTGAAGGCTTTGTACAGCGCCTCGCGACTGATACCCGTCTCGCGGGCCAGCGCAGACATGCCGTGCGAGCGGGCAATCGTGTTCAACGCGCCCAGCAATTCCTCCGGAGTCCCGTCCTCGAGATAGGCATCGAGATAGGCTGCGATGTCGGCCGGGGTTCTCAGGACTTCGGCCGCATCCCAGGGCTTGGTCTCTATCGCCATTGTCAAACCTCCCGCGCCATAGTCTTGGCCCGTTCGATGTCCTGCGTCTGCGAGCCCTTGTCGCCACCGCACAGTAGGATCACGACGACATCACCGCGCAGAGTGTAATAAACTCGGTATCCCGGCCCGAAAGAGAACCGCAATTCGCTGACGCCATCGCCAACGGACTTGGCATCGCCGAGGTTGCCCTGAGCGATACGGTCGATCCGCTTGGTGATCCGCGCCCGCGCCTGGACATCCCGCAAAGCGTTCAGCCAAGCGATGAATTCGCCGGTGCGGCGCACTTGGAACATGTTAGGTCTCGTAACCCAGAAAGCGGCAAAATGTCAACTATAATTCACATTCCGCCTCCTAGGATGCGTTCGAGATCCACGCGATTCTAGCGACCGTTCGTCCTTCCTGTTGCGGCCCCCGTGTCGCCGGGGTGCCTGTGGGACATCAATGCAGCTTTACCCGTGATTCGGTACGGCGGGTGAGCGCCCGGGCCAGGGCGTCGAGCGCCGTCTTGACGCTGCCGTGCAGGGCACGCTCGTGCATCTTGTAGAGCGAGCGGTACATCATCCGGGCGAACAGCCCGGCGATCAGCATGTTCTTGCCCCGGACGAAGCCCATCAGGCTGCCCACCGTCGAGTATTCGCCGAGCGAGACCAGCGAGCCGAAATCCTTGTACTTGAACGGCTTCAGGGGCTTGCCGTCGATCTTGGCCTGGATCTGGCCGATCAGGTGGCTGGCCTGCTGATGGGCCGCCTGCGCCCGGGGCGGCACCGGCGTGTCCGAACCGGCCTCGACCAGGTAGGCGCAGTCGCCCATCGCGAAGATGTCAGGGTCGCGGGTGGTCTGCAGGGTCGGGGCGACCACCAGCTGGTTGGTCCGGGTGGTCTCGAGCCCGCCGATGCCCTGCAGGAACGGCGGCGCCTTCACGCCGGCCGCCCAGACCACCAGCTCCGACGGGATGAAGGTGCCGTCGGCGAGCTGTACGCCGTCCGCGCGCACCTCGGTCACCCGCGCCTTCACGCGAACGTCCACCCCGATCTTGTGGAGGAGCTGCATCACCTCCACCGAAAGGCGCTGCGGCACCGCCGGCAGGATCCGTTCGGCCGCTTCGACCAGGGTGATCCGGATGTCCTTGCCTGGGTCGATCCGGTCGAGGCCGGTGGCGACCACGTGGCGGAAGGTCCGGTGCAACTCGGCGGCGAGTTCGGTGCCGGTGGCCCCGGCCCCGATCACCGTGACATGGAGCTGGCCGGGCCGGACGGGGCCGGCCTGGGTGTGGGCCCGCAGGGACGCGTTGACCAGGCGCTGGTGGAAGCGCACCGCCTGGTCCTGGGTGTCCAGCGCGATGGCGTGCTCGGCGACGCCCGGCGTCCCGAAATCGTTGGTGGTCGAGCCCACCGCCATCACCAGGGTGTCGTAGGGCACCGACCGCTCCGGCGTGACCTCGCGGCCCTCGGGATCGTGGCTCGCGGCGAGCCGGATCGTGCGCGCCTCCCGGTCGAGCCCGGTCATGCTGCCGATCCGGTATCGGAACCCGTGCTTGTGGGCGTGGTGCAGGTAATCGACCGCATGGTGGCCGATATCGAGGCTGCCGGCCGCGACCTCGTGGAGCAGTGGCTTCCAGATATGCGTGCGGGCGCGGTCGACCAGGGTGACGTGCGCACGCTTGCCGCGTCCCAGCTTGTCGCCGAGCTTCGTCACCAACTGGAGCCCGGCGGCCCCGCCGCCGACCACGACGACGCGATGCAGGCCGGACTCGTTCTCGTCGGGTACCATCGACACCCTTTCTCCCCACGGGTCGGGATTGACGCCCCGGCCGGATTAAACGCCTCGGAGGTCCGCTTGCCACATCTGCCGGCCGAGCGCACGCGTGACCAGAGCACGCGCGGGCGTCGCCGGTCAGGCGGCGGGGGCGCCGGGCTGGCGCAGGGGATGCGCCTCGACGACCGCCGGCAGGGCGAGGCAGGCCTCGGCGATCCGGGCGACCGTCGGGTAGGCGGCCGTGTCGATCCCGAAAATGCCGGTCCCGACCCAGAGGCTGACGAGGCACAGGTCGGCATGGCTCACCGCGTCGCCCTGGCAGAAGCGGCCGGTGCCAGGCTCGGTGGAGAGCCGGGTTTCGAGGGTCGTCAGGCCGGTCTCGAACGCGTTGCGCAGGAAGGCCAGCATCCGCTCCCGGGGCAGCCCGTACTCCTCCATCAGGAACGTGCGGACGCGGGGCACGTAAAGCGGGTGGGTGTCGCAGGCCACGACCTGGGCGAGGGAGCGTGCCCGGGCCCGCGCCCGCGGCTCGTCCGGCAGCAGGCGAACGCCGCCCCGCGTCTCCTCCAGGTAATCGAGGATCGCCAGGGACTGGGTCAGCGGCGGCCCGTCGCCGTCGAACAGGGCCGGCACCGCACCTTGCGGGTTGATCCTGCGGAACTCGGGCTTGTGCTGGTCGCCGGCATCGAGGTCGATGAAGGTCTCCTCGTAGGCGAGGCCCTTCAGCTTCAGGGCGATCCGGACCCGGAAGGCGGCGGCGGAGCGCCAGTTGCCGTACATGTGCATGGGATGGGTTCCGAAGCGCGGTGTCCTCGCCGCGCAAGACACGCGAAGACACCGCGATTCGTTGCCAACGGCAAGTCGCGACGACCGGGACGGGTCGACGCCGCGTCGTTACAGCACCGATCGCACGGCGCTAGACCCCCTCGGCGGCAGGGCTTCCGCTACGTACGCGGATCCTGCTGTCCACCGACCGATGCGAGCAGCGATGCGGCAGCCTTTCGCTTGCCTTTGCCTTTGCCCTTGACCTTGTGCGGATAAGGCAAGCTGTCGCGATAGGGCAGCGTGACGGGAATTTTTGACGTGTCGTCGGCGGCCACGTCGCGCGATCCCACCGGAGCGGGCCGCATCTCGTCGTGTCGTGGCAGCGCCGGACGCACGATGTCATGTCCGGCGACACACCACCTGGCCGCCGCCGCGGCGTGGATCCGGGCGGTGTGCAGGACCGGCACCGCGTTCGGCTTGTTGAAGGCCAGGTCGATCTCCGGCGAGGCGACGACGATTCCATCGACGTTCTGCGCTTCGAAGTCAGCGATGATCTGGTTGTAGGTTTCGAGTTCGAGCGCGGTGCACTCGCCGTTGTAGATCCGATTGCAGACTGAATAGTCTATGTTGACCCACAGTTTTTGGCTGGGGAGCACCACATCCACGCCGTGCGATCCGTCGATCAGAGCCCCGTAGTAGGATTGGCTCATCGTCACCGAGGTCCCGATGAAGCCGACTTTCTTAAGGGACATGCGCCGGATCTCCTCGACCAAGGCGTCCCGCCTGTGCAGCACAGGAACGCCAAGATGAATCGCTTCCCGTTCGAGAACGCAGTGAAGGGTGTCGCTGGTTATCATCAACCCATCGACGCCCTCCAGAAGAAGATAGGTGACCGCCTCCTCGACCTGATGCGCGATTGCGGGCCAGCCGTCTTGTGAGAGGAGATGAACGATCGTATCCGGATCGAGACTCCACGTGGAAAGATTTGCGGCGGAGCGATTGCGAGTCAGATCCAGAACTTCACGATTGACGAGATTGTGATGTCTGAGCGTCGAATGGCGGCTCAATCCACCAAGGATACCCAACTTTCGAGAGACGGAAATCATCTTGCGCTCCACGATTCCGCGTCATGACGATGTGTCCGCCATCCAGGAAATCTTCTGCCTGGATGCGCTGGAACATGTGCGGAGCATCGCCTGTTCTATGCTGAGTTTCGGGCGATGCCAATGATTTGCGAAAGAGCGCCTGGACGCGAAGAGAATCGATGTCCGCACCTGGACGCTGTCCGTACAGGCTCGATGAATCGGATTGCGGAACGGAAGCCTCGATTCGATTCGCGCGCAAACTCCTTCTCGAAGTGTCGTTGCGAAGCCGGGATGGGATCTCGGCTCCTGTGTCGGCGCGCGAAAGACTGTCTATCGTGTCAGCCCGCGACAAGCCGTAACGAACTATAACGCTCCGGCTTGACCACAGTGGTCTTGATGGAAGAAAAGTCAAAGGCTTTGTGGCCCTTATTTCATTTATTTATAATTATACAAAGATAAGTTGCATCGAAGGTGGCATGTCGCTTGTATAGGTGGTGCGGTGGCGAGACAGTTTTGAGTCTATTCCAGCGCATCAGTCTAAGACGTTCGTCATCGAAATCTGCGATCCCGGTGCCTCTCAAGATTCTGTGATTGAAGCTGTGCCCCTCACTTGGCTAGAATAGTTTCGTTCTGATCAGATCATCCCGTGACCTGGCGATCCTTGGTTGAGGTGCTGGGGTGCGCGCGATCCGTTTGCCGCGGGGGCGCCTGTCGAGGCGCACGCGACGAAACAGCCGGGTCGAGCGGCGCGAGCGGGCCTGCCATGCCGGGCGTGGTTTCCGCTCCAGGCGGGCTCGGCTGGAGCGGCAGCCCGAGGGGGGGCGACAATTCCGGGCCGGCAGCCCATATCGGATGCCCATCCCGGAGAGCCCTCACGATGGCCGATCAGTCCGACTCACGCCGCTTCATCCCGTTGGGGATCGCGGTGCTCACCGTCTCGGATACCCGCCGGATCGCCGACGATCGCTCGGGCGACACGCTGAGCCAGCGCCTCACGGAGGCCGGGCACCGGCTCGCCGCCCGGGCCATCGTACCGGACGAGATCCCGGCGATCCGCGCGCAGGTGGAGGCTTGGCTGCGCGAGCCGGCGGTCGACGTGGTGATCACCACCGGCGGCACCGGTTTCACCGGGCGCGACGTGACCCCGGAGGCCCTGGAGCCGCTGTTCGAGAAGCGGATGGACGGTTTTTCCGCGGTGTTCCACCGGATCTCGTACGACAAGATCGGCACCTCGACCCTGCAATCCCGGGCCACCGCCGGAGTCGCGCAGGCGACCTACCTGTTCGTGCTGCCGGGCTCGCCCGGGGCCTGCCGCGACGCCTGGGACGGCATCCTGGCGCAGCAGCTCGATTACCGGCACCGCCCCTGCAACTTCGTCGAGATCATGCCGCGGCTCGACGAGCACCTGCGGCGGGGCGCCAGCATCACGGCGTGACCGCGGTGCCTTCCTTGCGGCGCAGGACCGAGTGCCTGCGGCCGTAGAAGAAGTAGACCACGAGCCCGATCCCCATCCAGATCACCAGGCGCAGCCAGGTGTCCAGGGGCAGCCCGGCCATCAGCAGCAGACAGAACAGGATGCCGAGGATCGGCACCACCGGCACGGCGGGGGCCCGGAACGGCCGCTTCATGTGCCGGTCGGTTCGCCGCAGGTAGATCACCGATCCGCAGACCAGGATGAAGGCGGCCAGCGTCCCGATGCTGACCATCTCGCCGAGGATGTTGATCGGCACCAGCGCCGCCACGAGGGCGACCACGGCTCCGATCAGCGCCTGGCTGCGATACGGGGTCTGGTAGGTCGGGTGGACGTGGGCGAACAGCTTCGGCAGCAGCCCGTCATTGGCCATGGTGAAGAAGATCCGGCTCTGGCCGTAGAGCAGCACCAGGATCACCGTGGTCAGGCCGGTGAGCGCCCCGAGCTTGATCAGCAGGGCGAACCAGCCGATGCCGATCACGTCGACGCCCTTGGCGATCGGGTCGGGGACGTTCAGCTCCTTGTAGGGCACCAGCCCGGTGAGGACCGCGGCCACCAGCACGTACAGGATCGTGCAGACGATCAGCGAGCCGAGGATGCCGATCGGCATGTCCTTCTGCGGCTTGCGCGCCTCCTGGGCGGCCGTGGACACCGCGTCGAAGCCGATGAAGGCGAAGAACACCACGCCCGCGCCGCGCAGGATGCCGCTGTAGCCGTACTCCCCGAAGGTACCCGCGTTGGGCGGGATCAGCGGGCTCCAGTGGGCGGTGTCGACATGGCCCCAGCCGAGCGCGATGAAGGCCACCACCACGGTGAGCTTCACGGCCACCATGATGTTGTTGAACCGCGCCGATTCCTTGGTGCCGCGCATCAGCAGGATCGTGATCAGCGCCACGATCACCACCGCCGGCAGGTTGAACAGGGCGGTGCCGCCGCCGTCGATCGCCGTGCCCGGCGCGTGCGCGAACCGGGCCGGGATCACGAGGCCGACGTCCTTCAGGAGGCTCGTGACGTAACCCGACCAGCCCACCGCCACCGTGGCCGCGCCCATGGCGTATTCGAGGATCAGGTCCCAGCCGATCAGCCAGGCGAAGAACTCGCCGAGCGTGGCGTAGGTGTAGGTGTAGCTCGATCCCGCCACCGGGATCAGCGCGGCCATCTCGGAGTAGCACAGGCCGACGAACGCGCAGGCGATGCCGCCGAGCACGAAGGACAGCATGATGCCCGGCCCGGCATATTGGGCCGCCGCCGTGCCGGTGAGCACGAAGATGCCGGCGCCGATGATCGCGCCGATGCCCATCGCGGTGATCGACAGCGCCCCGAGCGATTTCGAGAGCTGCTGCTCGCCCTCGCCGCTCTCCAGGATGTCGTCGACGGACTTCCGCCCCATCAGGCCCGAGGAGTCCATCTTCGCATCCCTCCCGGCGGCGCGAAGTGGATCCGGATGCGCCGGCAAACACTTATTCAGCAAGTTTTCTGCTGTCGCGCCAGGAGTTTTCCAAAACTTTCCGCCAATAACGATAAGTCGAGCTGCGACATTCTGTCGATCAGGGCCTGTCGATGCGGGCGATGAGCGGCCGGACCTTGAGGCGGGGTGCGAATGCCGCGCCGGCCCGCAGCGCCTCGCGCCGCACCACGTCGCCGGCCCGGGCCTGCCGGGCGCCCATGAGCGCGTCGAGCCGGCCGACGACCCGGCCGGTCCAACCCGAGGCGGGGCGGTGGAGGCGGCCGAGGCCGGTCTCCGGCCGGGCGGTGCCGATGAAGCGGTCGAGGGTGCGGATCCAGCCTTCGGCCGGAACGTCCCCGGCTTCCAGGCACAGCACCCAATCCCGTCGCGCCTGCGCGGCCCCGGCCCCATAGGGATCCCTGCCCCGGTGGAGCACCAGGGCTGCCCCGGTCGCGTCCGCGATGGCTTCCGCCGCGTCGCTCTCCCGGCCGGTCACGATCACGGCGTCGCCGACCAGACCGCCGGCCACGCCCGACACCAACACGCTGAGCGTGTCGGCGAGGCGATCGATCGCGTCCGGATCGGCCGGGTCGGCCAGGTAGGTCACCGCGGAGAGCATCTGCGCGCCCATAGACGATTCTGCGCGGCGGTAAACCGGGCGTCGTCGTCTCGCCCGGGCGCCGGGGCGTTTGCCTGAAATTAAGGCGTCGGCGTCGCGTTGTTCGCGCTATGTTCCACGTGAAACACGGGGCGGCGCGCATGGCTAAGATTCCGAACGGCTCGACACCCGTCGCACCGGTGCGACTGGGATCGAGCACGCTGCCCCCGGAGGCCCGACGCGGCCGCGGTGCCACGGCGAACCCGACAGGCCGGTACGAGAGGGCGATGCGCGAGGTCTTCCGGGACCCCGATTGGGAGCCCGATGAACCCGCCACCCTGCGCACGCAGGTGACCCTGGAGCGGGCCACGCGGATCATCGCCCGCAATACCTCGCCGGACATCCCGTTCGATCGCTCGGTGAACCCGTATCGCGGCTGCGAGCACGGCTGCATCTACTGTTACGCGCGCCCGACCCATGCTTGGCTCGGCCTTTCGCCCGGCCTCGATTTCGAATCCCGGATCTTCGTCAAGCCCGATGCCGCCAAGCTGCTCGCGCGCGAGATCGCCGCGCCCGGCTATCAGCCGGAGACGATCGCGCTGGGGACCGCCACCGATCCCTACCAGCCGGTGGAGCGGGAGCACCGGATCACCCGGGCGGTGCTGGAGGTGCTGCAGGCCGCGCGCCACCCTGTCGGGATCACCACGAAGTCCGACCTCGTTCTGCGCGACCTCGATATCCTGGCCGAGATGGCGTCGGACAACCTCGTGCTCGTGGCGGTGTCGCTGCCGACGCTGGAGCCGCGCCTTGCCCGCCTGCTCGACCCCAGAGCGCCGCGGCCGGAGAAGCGGCTGGCCGCGATGCGGCGCCTGTCCGAGGCCGGCGTGCCCGTCATGGTCAACGTCTCGCCGATCATCCCGGGCCTGACCGACCACGAGATCGAGGCGATCCTCGCCAGAGCCCGCGATCATGGCGCCAGCCGCATCGGCCATGCCCTGCTGCGCCTGCCCGGTGAGGTCGCCGACCTCGTCTCCGACTGGTTCTCCGAGCATTACCCCGAGCGCCGGGCCCGGGCCTTCGCGCTGCTGGCGCAGGCCCGGGGGGGCCGCGAGAACGATCCCCGCTTCGGCCACAGATTCCGCGGGGAGGGGGCCTATGCCGAGATGATCGGCCGGCGGGTCCGTCTCGCGGGCGGGCGGCTCGGCTTCGCGTTCGGGCGCATGGCGCTGAACACGGCGGCGTTCCGCAAGCCCGGGGCGCAACTTGCCCTGTTCTGAAGCTCTCAGGCGCCGCGATCGCCGTACCGATGCGGGCGGCTCGAAACGGGGCCTTCGTTTATGACTTCGGCCTGCCGCTGGCTTCAAGCTTCGGAGAGCCGGATTCGGCCGACAGCCGCGTCATCGTCGGGCGTCGGTCGAGATGTATTTGAAAGTCGTGACGAACAATGATCCTGAACCAGGCACGCGGGCTGATGACGTGTGTCATGAAACCAAGATGAAAACGTCATGTTCTGGATCCAGAGAGGCTATTACGCCGTAAGATCTCTGGATTTGTTCCAGATCAAGATCGAAATTTGCCCGGCGCCGCATCAAAACCATGATGGAATCGACGCCGATGTCTCGTGGGCAACCCTTAACATTTGCCGGGTTCGAACTCACAACCCTCACGATCGGCAAGATCCTGTGCGCGACCTTGTTCTCATTGAGCGCCATGCTGATCGCCTCGGAGGTGTCCACCCTTCGTGAAGCCCAGGTGCAGGCGGATCGGAGCCACCGTGTGGTGGCTTTGACCGAGGCGAGCCGGACGCTTCTCAAGGATCTCCTGGCCATCCGCATGGAGCGGGGCCGCACGCTCCAGGCCCTGAAGGCCGCCGACCCCATTCCCGCGAAGGACGTGGCGCTGATCGCCGCACAGCGCACCACCATCGCGGGCGGTCTCGAGCGGCTCGCGACGCTCGCCCGGGCGGTGGATGCGCCCTCGCTGGTGACGAAGGTCGCGCCGCTGCAGCGAGCCTACGAGGCCACGCTCAAGCTGCGCCCGCAGGTCGATGCCGCCCTAGCGGTCCCGGCGGGGCAGCGATCCCCCGGCACGCTGCCCGCCATCGCGGAGGCCTCCCAGGCGCTGCTCGACGCGTTCCTGGCCACAAACGACGCGGTCGACGCTGCCATCCCCCGCGGCGACGCCACCCTCGCGCATTACCTCGACCTCAAGCGCGCGGCCTGGGCCTCGCGGGCCATGATCGGCGGCGTGGTCGTCCGGATCGAAGCTGCCGTCGCCGCCGGAACCTCGTGGACTCAGGGTGACATCGTCGCCGCGGCCGAGGAGCGCGGGCGGCTGGCTGCCGCCTGGGCCGACGTCGTGGCGGCCGCCGCCGACGAGACCTCGGATGTGGTCCGGGCCGCCTTCCGCAAGGCCAAGGCCGACAACTTCGAGGGTGAGGCCGAGGCGCGCCGCAAGGCCGCCACGGAGGCCCTCACACAGGGGCGGCCGACCGGGCTCTCCATCGACGCGCTGCGCATCCGCCACACCGCCGAGGTCAACACGATTTCCGACCTGGCGAGCGCGGCCCTCAACGCGCTGGTGGACCGAGCCCAGGCGCTGACCGACGAGGCGCGCGCCGCCCTGCTGCGGACCGCGCTGTTCCTGCTCGCCGCTCTCCTGCTGACCGGCGTCGGCACGCTGGTCGTGGTCCGACGCGTGCTGCTGCCGATCCGCTGGATGACCGATGCCATGCGGGCGCTGGCCGCGGGCGATGCATCCGTCATGGTCCCGGCTCGGAAGCACCAAGACGAGATCGGCGCCATGGCCACCGCCGTGCAGGTGTTCAAGGACAACCTCATCCGGACCCGCCAGCTCGAGGGCGAGGCGGACGAGGCTCGCCGCGCCGCCGAAGACCAGCGCCGCGCGGACATGTACCGCATGGCCGAGACCTTTGAGGCGGCTGTCTCCGGCATCGTCACCCAGGTCTCGTCCGCCGCGACCGAACTGCAAGCCACGGCCTCCCAGATGACTGCGAGCGCGCAGGAGACCGCGAGCCAGTCCGGCGCGGTGGCGGCGGCGGAGCAATCGGCCTCCAACGTCAACACCGTGGCGAGTGCCGCCGAGCAACTCGGCAGCAGCGTCGCGGAGATCGGCCGCCATGTGCAGGGCTCGACCGTCCTGGCCCAGCGGGCGGTCGGCGAATCGGACCAGACCGCCACCCTCGTCGCCGAGCTGAGCGCCGCCGCCGCGCGGGTCGGCGACGTCGTGCAGCTGATCGCCTCGATTGCCGCGCAGACCAACCTGCTGGCGCTCAACGCCACGATCGAGGCGGCCCGTGCCGGTGCAACCGGACGCGGCTTCGCCGTCGTGGCGGCCGAGGTGAAGGAACTCGCCGGCCAGACCGCCAAGGCGACCGAGGAGATCGCCAGCCAGATCGGCCGGATCCAGGGCGTCACCGGCGAGGCGGTCAGGGCGATCGAGACGATCACCGGTCGGATCCGGGAGATCGACACGGTCGCGACGACGATCGCGGCGGCGGTGGAGCAGCAGGGCGCGGCGACCCGGGAGATCGTCCGCAACGTCACCCAAGCGACCGCGGGCACGCAGGAGGTCACGGGCAACATCGCCGGGGTGGCGCAGGCCGCCGAGCAGACCGGCGCCGCGGCCGAGCAGGTCCTGGCCTCCGCCACCGGGTTGTCGCGCCAGTCCGAGCAACTCGCGGCCGAGGTGGATCGCTTCCTGGCCAACGTCCGGGCCGCCTGAGCGCTGACGGGCCGCCGTCGCGACACGCCGAAGTCTTTGTCTCGGGCTTGGACACAGGTTGCGAGACCTGATCCGACCGGCGTGTTCAGCGCGGCGAAGTAAAGCGGACATTGATCCGCTGCGGTCGAGTCAAGGGTTCGTTTGTCGGTTCGCTGATTTACTTCGGCAGGAAGATAAATAGCCGCCGTCCTGCAGGATTTTTGTAATTACCCACCCCCTTGCGCGGGTTGGGTTTCGCTGATTTCCTCCTGGGATAAGCCGAAGTGATCTTGAGCGGCTGAGCCGTGAGAGTAATTACCCACGCCATTGATGGCTGGTTTCAGGCGCCG
>NZ_VRVA01000199.1:0-6089 GCF_008039945.1 Methylobacterium sp. WL64 | reverse complement strand
GTTTATAAATATTCTCAATAAATAATTCTGATATTTTGACAATTACTTACAAATCCTGCCATCTACTCGGGCAGTTGAACTAATTCCTGACATCCAAACCTCACTGCTTAAACCCACGGGTATAATCGGCCGGCTTGATCGGCATTTCGATAATGCCGACCTGAGACAACACGAAGGATAGTCGCCAAGGCATGTCACGACAGGGACGACCGTCGTCCGTCCCGCCAAAGCCAAGCAAACGCTAGATCTGCAACAAAACAACCTTGCGGCAACGCCTCTCGCCCCGGCAGTCTTTTCTGTGGTTTTTGGCAAAACGAACCCAATATCTATCGCGAGATTGACGCCGTCCGGGGGGGGGCGAAGCGGAGCCCTACAAGCTGCCCAGACCATCAAAGCGCTCCATGCCCATTTTGTAGCGTCCGGCGTTCAGACAGCAGCTTTCCCCTCCTAGTGGCGAGAGAGCGAACGGCCTCAGAGAATCTTACAATGAATTCGTCCCTCGTGAGCCGCACTTAAGCTCACGACGACAACGAGGAATTTATTTGCGAGACTGTCTCTGTCACAGGGGACCGATATGGCCAGGGGGTTTTTTAACTAAAGATGGCAACACGTGAAGGCAGGACAACAACATTTTCAAATCTCTGTCGGCCGAAAAAGCCGGTGTAATTTATGCGGAGTTCACGCAAGGAGACTTAGATGTTGAAGAGGATACTCGCGCGTACCATGCCTTTGCCGAAGCAACCACAGACCGACAAGCCTGAGGATGCAGACGCGATGGAGGCTAATGCCTTCTTCATGGCGGCTGCCGCCGCCATGCCGCCCCTACAGCCGCCCGAGGCAGTCAACGATGACCCCATGGCCAGCGTTCATGAGATGGTCGCGTACGCGCTGGCACATGCTGGCTACTTGCGCTGAGTGCGTCCGCGCAAGCCGGGGAAGCGCATATGGGGCACAATAGTGACCGCGGCGAACCCCTCAGCTTTGTGACCAGGCGTTGTGAAGCGGCGCGATTCACGGCATTAGTCGGCTGAACGCCTCCCAGCGCCAGGCCGATGGAAACGCCGTGAGCAGTCTCAAATTCGGTACCAGCGGCCTGCGGGGTCTCGTAACGGAC
The DNA here is from genome assembly GCF_008039945.1 of Methylobacterium sp. WL64. Taxonomy (NCBI): domain Bacteria; kingdom Pseudomonadati; phylum Pseudomonadota; class Alphaproteobacteria; order Hyphomicrobiales; family Methylobacteriaceae; genus Methylobacterium; species Methylobacterium sp. WL64. The sequence goes on along the minus strand of NZ_VRVA01000199.1, from coordinate 4,975 downwards.
CTCGTGGGTTGGCCGAGCTACGCGTACGCGCGTGCATTCTTCCGCTCTGTCTCGGTGGATGGCAGCCGCCGCCAAGTCGTGATCGGACGGGATCTGCGCGACAGCAGCCCGGGCATCGCCGAAACGGTCGCGAGCGCTGCGGCTGCGGCCGGGTTCGAGGCGATCGATTGCGGTGCCCTCCCGACCCCGGCCCTCGCGCTCGAGGCAATGCGGCGTGGTGCCTACGCCGTCATGGTCACGGGCAGCCATATCCCGGAAGACCGCAACGGTCTGAAATTCTATCGTCCCGACGGCGAGATCACCAAGGACGATGAGATCGCCATCCTGGCTGCCCTGGGCGACATAACGCTGATCGGCCAAGTGCCGACATCCGCCACCGCAACCCCAGAACCCCACGCGGTCGAGCGCTACCACCGGCGCTACAGCGATGCGTTCTCGCCCGAGACGCTGAAGGGCATGCGCATCGCGGTCTATCAGCAGAGCTCGGTCGCGCGCGACTTGATGACCGAGTTGCTCGCGAGCTTCGGGGCGAACTTCGAGCCGATTGGCCGTTCGGACACGTTCGTGCCGATCGATACGGAGGCGCATCGGCCCGAGGACATCGCCTTCATCGCCAAGGTCATGGCGTCGGGCGATTACGACGCGCTGGTCACCACCGATGGCGACGCGGACCGGCCTCTGGTGGCCGATGGGGCGGGACGGATCGTGCGTGGAGACGTGCTGGGGCTGATCACCGCGCGCTTCCTTGGCATCGACGCGGTCGTAGTACCGGTCACAGCCGGCTCAGCGCTGGAGCGGTCCGGCGGCTTCAGTCAAGTTGTGCGCACCAAGGTGGGCTCGCCCTACGTCATCGCCGGCATGGAGCAGGCAAAGGCGGCCGGGGCAGGGGCCGTTGCCGGCTTTGAGGCGAACGGCGGCTTCTTGCTTGGGTCGGACATCACCATCGGCGGCCAGAACCTGGGCGCCCTGCCCACACGGGACGCGATGCTCCCGATCCTGGCCACACTCACCGCGGCGCAGCAGGCGGGCACCTCGCTGGCGGATCTCGTCGCATCGTTAGACGTGGGCGAGATGGCGAGCGACCGACTTCCGAACACGCCCTCTGAGCAAAGCAGCGCATTTCTCGGCCAGCTCGGCGATGAAAGCTTCCGAGCCCAGTTCCTCCGGCCAATCGGTTCCCCCCACGAGGTCGACCAGCAGGACGGGATCAGGATCGGCCTCGACGGCGGACGGACAATTCATTTTCGGGCCTCGGGCAATGCCCCTGAACTGCGATGCTACGCGGAAGCCAAGTCGGCACAGGACGCGCAAGCTCTTGTTCGGTGGGGACTAACGGCGGCAGCAGCCTCCATGTCCGAACAAACAGGCCCATCTAGATAAAACAACGTCAGTTATTTACACACCGGATCACATTATATTTATTGCCTCCCATATCATGATTAAGCTAATTTTATTAGATAATCATATATTTCCGGTCAAGTATTTTATACCGAGTGAAATCGCACCTCATGCGCTCTAACGTAGATAATTTATTTTAAATAAATCCGGTGAATATTTTAAATCGCACACCATTCAGCTCATCATGGTCCTCCTAGTGAACATGGCTGCCGCAAAGAAAACGGCAGCTCCGGCAGAGACCAAGCTTATCATCAAAAGGCGCCGAGGCTCCGTGGCGGAATCTGCCTTTATCGGTGCAGTGATCATGTTGAAAAACTGCGGCTGCCGAGCGACCAAGATGCGTGCTCGGTCAAACGCCTTCCGAACCTCTTCGGCGTATTTGACTGCGCTTTTCCGCTCATGATCGAGGGCCTCGAACCGCGTCAGTGCGCTTGCGAGCTGACGTTTCTGGTTTGGATCCTGGCCTGTAGCCTGCCGTTCGATTCGAGCGATGTTGTCATCGAGATCTCTGATCTGCTGCTTGATATCGATGATCCGACGAGACTCTGGGCCGAGATCTCGCTGGCCGATCGAGAGCTGAACGGCCAAGTTGATGCGGGAGCCTCGCAGCTCTGAGACGAGCTTGAGATTGGCCTCGTTGGATTTTTGAGCATCGAGCAGGCCTTCGCGATTGCGCAGATCCGTTTGAGCGAGGTCAAGCTTAGCGACGCGATCCTCAGCGATCTTCAGTTCACGCGTGCTCTCAACCAAGGCATCCTCACGTGCCCTCAAACTGAGGTTGCCCAGCATCTGCTCGGCATCCTTCAGGATCGCTTGTGTGATCGCCAGGGACTCGTCTGGATCAAACGCCTCTACCGTCAGTCCCATGATGCCCGAGGCGGACTCGACATCGATGGACACCCGCCGCTTCCAGTAGCGAAGAGCTTTCTCAATCGGCTTCTCAGGGTTGAGCCGGGACGCGAAATCGACGCTGTCGCGGCCGAACCATTCGCGGATCGGCAGCTGGGCCTCGATCTGCTCAAGCATCGGCCGGCTCAGGATGTATTCCTGGGTGATCAGCGTGTCTTGCGCGATCGTCGAACTCACCACGCCGACACTGGTGCCAACCGCATCGGGCGCCGCCTTATCGGCCGTGCCGACCGAGGGACGGATGGCGAACTTCACCTCGGTCACGTACCGATCCGAGGCGATCAGGCCATAGTACAGCGCCCCACCCAGCGTCGGCAGCACGAAGCAGACCACGAACAGGATCAGGATCCAGGGATCGCTTTTGACGTGGCTCTGGTAGGACGTCACACCCTTCTTGCGGTCCCGGAAGCTGGGAACGTTTGGTAACCGCTGCAGGACCGTGGCGATCGCTTTTTGATTCTGAGGGGCGGCGATGGGCTGTCCGCCGGCCTTCCGAGCTTCCATATTCATGGACCAGTCCCTGGCGCTGGCGATCCGCAAGGTTTCGAGACTCGGCCGGATACCGGCGGCCTCAGTGCGGCTGTGCGCATGGGCAGTCCCATCAGCTCGCGGCAAAAGCATGTCGGCCCTAGCGCGATCAGGTCCGCCCCGATCTCGATGGCGTGATGGATCTCCGGGATGGTCAGGAGCTCGCCCATGGATGTGAAACGCAGAGCGACATTCTCGTCGTCACCGTTTCCCAGGCATCCTGGTCCGGGACAATCCCTGCGAAGCCGTACTCTGACGGACCCGATCGATCAGTACCTCTGCGGCCGTCGCGGTCAAAAGCTAGGCCTTCGCCCTCGGCCTCACCAGGGCCTACTGCGCCCTGATGTCGGGGAAGCCGCCCCTTTAAGGAGGGGTTGGCCAGTAAAATGCCGGGACGGCTCTCGAGGCGATGCGCAGCACGGAGCGACCCGACGCGTTGGCCGGCCATACCCGGGTCATTGGCGGTACGAAGATAGAGGCAGTACGGCAGCGTGTCGGTCGTGGTTCAGAAGCCCGTGCCAGCGACTAAGCTTGGCCCGCTCGCCTCTGGTAGCCCGCTCGAAGGCGCGGTCATGAACCGAAGTGGACGTTGGCGCGGGCAATTCGATTTCGCCATGAAGGCCGACTCGGCTAATCCATCACCACGACGGTCGGCCGTGAGTGATCCCACTTGCCGTGAGGAAACGCGTGCTTCCTCTCCACCGCGGCAGCGATCTGCGCGCTCAGATCGGCTGGCGTAAACGGCTTCAAAAGCACGCCATCGACGCCGGCCTCGCCCGCCGCTTCCACCATCTCGCCAGTTCGCGAGGTGGTCATCACGAACGTCAGCGCCCGATTGTCCGTCAGCCTCCGTACCAGCATGATAAATGCGGTGACGCGCATCGGACCGACCCGCGCGTCGATCACCGCGATGTCGGGTGCGGTCGCCTCGATCTGCCCGCGTGCGGTGAGGGTGTCGAAGGCGACATCCGAATTCGTCAGACCGGCTGAGCCGAAAATTTTGGCCACGAGGCGCGCGACCGCTACCTGACCATCGACGATGATAACATGTGCGTCCGAGCGTAGCATCGCTCAAGCCTCCTGTGGCAGCGGGGCGAACTCAGACACGCTGATGTTCGGCAGAACGCGCGGCTTGCCGGACCCAAATCTCGCCCGCGACCCGGTCAGCTAAATGTCGCAACGTGGGGACGTCGATCTCATCCGCAGCGCGCGGGCGCTGATCGATGATGCACAGCGCACCGAGACGGATGCCATCTCCGTAGTAGAGCGGAGCCCCCGCGTAGAACCGCACGTGCGGTGGTCCGACCACGAGCGGATTCGAGGCAAACCGCGAATCTTGCCGCGCATCGGGAACGATCAAGACTACGTCCTGTGCGACTACATAATTGCAGAATGATGCGTCTCGCGTCGTCTCACAAATGTCCAAGCCGACGCGAGACTTGAACCACTGCCGCCGCGCGTCGAGCAGCGTGATAAGCGCGACCGGCGCGTCGAAGGTCAGGGCGGCTTCTCGGCAAAGATCGTCAAGAGCGGGATCTTGCGGCGTATCGAGTAGGTCGAGATTTTCCAAAACGGCGAGGCGTTCAAGTTCATTAGCGGGAACAGGATACGTCATGCTGCAGAACTCGAACCGCGATCGTGCTCGACCGAGTCTGGGTCAATAGGGATAAGAAACAGTTAGGCGTTCCGAGGCGGCGACCTCGGCCTAACGACAAACTGATTGACGACGTCAACCAGGACCCAGAGCGACAGATGACGGAGCCTGAGGGAGGTCTGGAGGCAGAGAACCACTGATCACTGCCGACAAGCGTCCGGCCTTTATTTTATCCAGGATCCCGTCGGAATTGCAGTGGCGTGGGTTTTTTCCTCCCAGCGATGGAGGCCGAACTCAACAATCGTCGCCTGAAACGCCGCTCGTGGTTGTGATGTTGAGTTTGACGCAGACGATAGCGGATGCGGTTCAGACGAGGTGGGCGTTGCGGCACACCCAGGTCCTTCGTCAGGCGCCTCGATACGGGACTATCGGAAATTCCGTGTGTGAGCGGCGGGTTGAACATCAGGCCGCCATGGCCCGGGTGAAGCGCTCGCCGAAGATGACGGCGAACTGCGCCTTGGCCATGACCCACTCACGCGGGCCCAT
>NZ_VRVA01000198.1:0-6130 GCF_008039945.1 Methylobacterium sp. WL64 | reverse complement strand
GAAGCCCCCTGCCCCGGCCGCCAAGCCGGCTGCCAAGCCGCAGGCCGCGCGCTTCGCCCTGCCGAAGTCCTCGGCGCTCGCGCAGGTGCTGGACGCGCTCAAGCGCGGCGACAGCCCGGTCCTGGCGAACGCCCCGGAGGGGTTCGACGCGCTTGCGGTGGCCGACCTCGCCCGGGCGCTGGCGCCCACCGTCGACGCCCCCGCGGTGCTGGTCCACGTGGCGCGCGATTCCGGGCGCTCGGCGGCGTTCCAATCGGCGCTCGGCTTCGTCGCGCCCGAGATGGACGTGATGAACCTGCCGGCCTGGGACTGCCAGCCCTACGACCGGGTCTCGCCGACCACGGCCACCGCCGCCGCCCGGATGACCGCGCTGGCCCGCCTGGCCCGGACCCGCTCGGCCGAGGACCGCCCGCGCATCCTCTGCACCACGGTCAACGCGCTGGTGCAGCGGGTGCCGCCCCGGGGCCACATCGCCAAGGAGGCGTTCTCGGCCGCGATCGGCAACGTCGTGGCGATGGACGACGTGGTCGCCTGGGTCGAGGCCAACGGGTTCCTGCGCACCGGGACGGTGCGGGACACGGGCGAGTACGCGGTGCGCGGCGGCATCCTCGACCTGTCGCCGCCGGGCCTGCCGGTGCCGATCCGCCTCGACTTCTTCGGCGACACGCTGGAATCGATCCGCGCCTTCGATCCGGAGACCCAGCGCACCACCGGCCAGCTGCGCTCGCTCGACCTGATGCCGATGAGCGAGGTCCAGCTCACCACCGAGACGATCCGGCGCTTCCGCCAGGGCTACATCCAGAGCTTCGGCGCGGCGACCCGCGACGACCGGCTCTACGAGACCGTGAGCGAGGGCCGCCGCTATGCCGGCCTCGAGCACTGGATGCCGCTGTTCTACGACGGGCTCGACACGCTGTTCGACTATCTCGGCGGCGTGCCGCTGGTGTTCGACCCGCAGGTCGAGGACGCCGCCGCCGAGCGGATCAGCCTCGTGCAGGATTACTACCAAGCCCGCGAGGGCGCGATGAAGACGCCCCAGTCCGGCGTCGCCCCCTATAAGCCGCTGCCGCCGCGCGCCCTCTACCTGACCCCGAACGAGTTCAAGGAGCGGATCGCGACCGCGACCGTGGCCCGGCTGACCCCGTTCGCGCAGCCGGATTCCCCCGAGCGCGCGGTGATCGATTGCGGCGCCAAGGCCGGACGCACCTTCGCCCCGGAGCGCGCGAACGAGAGCGCCAGCGTGTTCGACGCGGCGGTGGCCCATATCCGCGACCTCCAGGGATCCGGTCATCACGTGATCCTGGGATCCTGGTCCGACGGCTCCCGCGACCGGCTCTGCGGCGTGCTCACCGACCACGGCCTGAGGAAGCCCGTGGCGATCACCCGCCTGTCGGACGTCTACGCGCTCAAGCGCGGCGCCGATTCCGCCGTGGCGGTCTGGGGCCTGGAGGCGGGCTTCACGGTGGGCGAGCTCGCCGTGGTCTCCGAGGGCGACATCCTGGGCGACCGGCTGGTGCGCCAGAAGCGCAAGGCCAAGCGGCCCCAGGACGTGATCCTGGAGGTGCAGGCGCTGCAGCCCGGCGACCTCGTGGTCCATGCCGACCACGGCATCGGCCGGTTCTCCGGCCTGAAGACGATCCACGCCGCCGGCGCGCCGCACGATTGCCTGGAGCTGAGCTACACCGGCGGCCTGCTGCTGCTGCCGGTGGAGAATATCGAACTCCTGACCCGCTACGGCTCGGAGGATTCGGAGGTCGCCCTGGACCGGCTCGGCGGCGGGGCCTGGCAGGCCCGCAAGGCCAAGATGAAGCGCCGCATCCTCGAGATGGCGGGCGAGCTGATCAAGGTCGCGGCCCAGCGCTTCGTCCGGAAGGCCCCGGTCCTCAAGGCGCCGGAGGGGCTCTACGGCGAGTTCGCCGCCCGCTTCCCGTTCGAGGAGACCGAGGACCAGGCCAACGCCATCGACGCGGTGCTGGACGACCTCAATGCCGGGCGGCCGATGGACCGGCTGGTCTGCGGCGATGTCGGCTTCGGCAAGACCGAGGTGGCGTTGCGCGGCGCCTTCGCGGCGGCGATCGCCGGCAAGCAGGTGGCGGTGATCGTGCCGACCACCCTGCTCGCCCGCCAGCACTTCCGGACCTTCACCGAGCGCTTCAAGGGCCTGCCGATCCAGATCGCCCAGCTGTCCCGGTTCGTCTCGGCCGGGGACATGAAGCAGACCCGGGCCGGCCTGATCGCCGGCACGGTGGACATCGTGGTCGGCACCCACGCGCTGCTGGCGAAGACCATCGCGTTCAAGGATCTCGGCCTGATCATCGTCGACGAGGAGCAGCATTTCGGCGTCGCCCACAAGGAGCGGTTGAAGGCGCTCCAGGCGGATGTCCACGTGCTGACGCTCTCGGCGACCCCGATCCCGCGCACGCTCCAGCTCGCCATGACCGGCGTGCGCGAGCTGTCGATCATCGCGACGCCCCCGGTGGACCGGCTGGTGGTGCGCACCTTCGTGACCCCGTTCGACCCGCTGACGATCCGGGAGGCGCTGCTGCGCGAGCGTTACCGCGGCGGCCAGTCGTTCTATGTCGTGCCCAGAATCGAAGATCTGGCGGACGTGAAGAAATTCCTCGACGCCGAGATGCCGGAGATCAAGGTCGCGATCGCCCACGGCCAGATGGCGGCGGGCCAGCTCGAGGACGTGATGACCGCGTTCTACGAGGACAAGTTCGACGTGCTGCTCTCGACCACCATCGTCGAATCCGGCCTCGACATCCCCACCGCCAACACGCTGATCGTCCACCGGGCCGACATGTTCGGCCTGGCCCAGCTCTACCAGCTGCGCGGCCGCGTCGGCCGCTCGAAGGCCCGGGCCTACGCGCTGTTCACCACCCCGGCCAACCGCCAGCTCACGACCCAGGCCGAGCAGCGGCTCAAGGTGCTGCAGACCCTCGACACGCTGGGCGCCGGCTTCCAGCTGGCCAGCCACGACCTCGACATCCGCGGCGCCGGCAACCTCCTAGGCGACGCCCAGTCCGGCCACATCAAGGAGGTCGGCTACGAACTCTACCAGCAGATGCTGGAGGACGCGGTCACGGCGCTCAAGGCCGGCATCGAGGACGTGCCCGAGGAGGCGTGGTCGCCGACCATCGCGCTCGGCGCCCCGGTGACCATCCCGGAGACCTATGTCGAGGATCTCGGGGCGCGGCTGTCCCTCTACCGCCGGCTCGCCACCCTCCAGGACGATGCCGAGATGGAGAGCTTCGGGGCCGAGATGATCGACCGGTTCGGGCCTCTGCCGCCGGAGGTGGAGCAGCTCCTCAAGATCGGCACGATCAAGATCCTGTGCCTCAAGGCCAACGTCGAGAAGGTCGAGGCCGGCCCGAAGGGCGTGGTCGTCCACTTCCGGGACAAATCCTACGCCAACCCGCAGGGGCTGGTGGCGTTCGTGGCCGAGCAGGCCTCCTTCGCCAAGGTGCGGCCCGACATGAGCGTCGTGTTCGTGCGCGAGCTGACCACGATCCCGGCCCGGCTCAAGACCGCCACGGAGGTGCTGCGCAGCCTGGTGAAGATCGCCGAGCGGGTGAAGAAGGCGGCGTGAGGGGCGGGGTGGGGACAAGGGCTCCGCCAACGATCCCCCTCACCGTGAGGTGAGCGTGCAGCGGGTCTCGAACGAGGCCGCCAGCCGGCCCCGCGCTCCCGGGGCCCCTCCTTCGAGGGCTCCGGGCGCTTCAGGCTGAGGTGGCGGGTGGGACCGTCGCGTGTTGCGCCTCCCGCCCATCTCTGCTCTCACCGTCGCGAACCCCAGGAGACGCGTGGATGGCAAACCCGGCGCAGGCCACCGGTGCGTCCGGCCCGGCCAAGTCCGAAACGAACGCCTTCCTGACGCCCCTGTTCACCGACCGGCGGGTCGGGGCGGTGCTGGGGCTGGGCTTCGCGCAGGGCATCCCGTTCCTGCTCGTCTACGCGACGCAGTCGGCGTGGCTCGTCCAGGCCAAGGTGCCGCTGGCGACGATCGGCCTGATGAGCGAGCTGACCATCGCGTACAAGCTCAAGTTCCTCTGGGCGCCGTTCCTCGACCGGCACGACGCGCCCCTGCTCGGGCGCTGGCTCGGGCGGCGGCGGGGCTGGATCGTCGCCACGCAGATCCTGGTGGCGCTGGCGCTCGCCGGGGTGGCGTTCGGCGATCCGGCGCATTGGCTCGGCTGGACGGTGGCGTTCTCCCTGGCGCTTGGGGTGGCGGGCGCGACCCAGGACGTGGTGATCGACGGCTGGCGCATCACCGCGGCGCCGCCCGAGCGGCAGGCGCTGATGTCGTCCTGGTCGGAGATCGGCTACCGGGTCGGCAACCTCGCGGCCGGCGCCGGCGCCCTCTACCTGTCCGACGCCTACGGCTGGCGCACCGCCTACCTGTGCATGGCGGTGCTGCTCGCCCCCGGCACGATCGCGGCGCTGCTGGCCCCCGAGCCCCCCGCCGCGCCGCTGCCGCCCGGCGGCTTCGTCGAGACCGTCTGGGCGCCGATCCGCGACCTGCTGGCCCGCCTCGGGCCCCTGGCGGTGCCGGTGCTCGCTCTGGTGGCGGGCTTCCGGATGCCCGGCTACGTGTCGAGCACCATGGCGATCCCGCTGTTCAAGACGCTGGGCTACACCAACACCGACATCGCCACGGTGACCAAGCTGTTCGGCTTCTGGATCGCGCTGGGCGGCACCTTCCTGGCGAGCGCGATCATCCCGCGGATCGGCATGATGGCGAGCCTGCTGATCGGCACCGTGGTCGCCTCCGCGTCGCATCTCGCGCTGGCCTACCTCGCTTGGCACGGCGGCCATGGCGGGGCGGCGTTCTGGACCTTCGCGGTGACGGTCGGGATCGACGGCTTCGCCTACGCCTTCGCGTCGATCGTGCTGATCACCTACATGTCCCGGCTCGCGGCCACCGAGCACGCGGCCAGCCAGTACGCCCTGCTGACCTCGCTCTGCGCCCTGCCGGGCAGCCTGCTCGCCGGGCTGTCGGGATTCGTCATCGAGCAGACCGGCTTCACGTGGTTCTTCGTCGGCACCTCGCTGATCGGCGTGCCGGTGGCGCTGCTGTGCCTCCTGGTGGCGCGCCGCCACGGGCCCATGGAGGCGCCGGCCGGGTGACGGCCCGCGGACGCGTGCGCGATCTCCACAGTCTTCGCGCGCCGGCGACCGGTTTTCGGGGCGCGTGTGCGGTGTTCCGCACGCCGTCCGAGCGTGTTCCAGGGCGGTGCGTCCGACGTCGCCGGCTCTTTAGCCAAGATTAACCACGCCGAGGCCTAATGGGCTGGACGGTTGATGTCCTCCCCAGACGGGCAGCCCAGGCCACGTGCGCGGAAAAAGCCTCCGCGGGCGAACGGCGACGGCTGCCATACGGGGAAGCGCGTACGCGAGTTCCCGCATGGCCCAGGTTGCGTATTCCCGACCCGCGTACCGCGACGCGGCCCCTCTCCTGGCCTCCGTGCCGGCGCCCTACCCGCGCCTCGTCTATGAGGCGGCCTACGCGCCCCCGGGCCGGGCCCCCTACCCGAGCGCCATGCGGCGCGCCCGCCGCCGCGCCCGGCTGACGGCGCTGATCTCGCTGGCCGCCCTGTCCATGGCCGGCTGGACCGTGCTGACCCTGCCGCACGGCCTGCCGACCACTTGGTCGACCGCTTGGCCGACCACCCGGAGCGAGACCGCCCCTGCCGCCGAGGCACAGCCCGCCCCCGCATCCCGGCCCGCGCCGCGGCCGAGCATTGCCTGGATGCTCGATCCCAGCCCGGCGCTCGGCTCCGGCGCCGCCACCGCTTTCGGGGCGCCGCCCCCGGCCGCGTCCTTCCAGGTCGCGGTGGCCGAGCCGTCCCCGGCGGTCCGGGAGATCGCCCAGAAGGTCGCCCGCAAGGTGGTCCAGGCCCGGATGGCGTCCGCCGAGCCGGCCCCGATTCCCGTCGTTCAGGCCCCGATCACGCAGGCCGCCGCCGCGCCGTCCAGGGCGCCGGTCCGGATCGCCGCCGCCGAGCCGCCGCCCGCCGCCCGCGTGCCCAATCTCGTCCCCTTACCGGTCGCCCGGCCGTCCGAATTGCGGCGCCCGGCCGCGGTGGCCGCGGTGGCCGCGATGGCCCCGGCGCCCCGGGTGGCGGCC
>NZ_VRVA01000197.1:0-6186 GCF_008039945.1 Methylobacterium sp. WL64 | reverse complement strand
AGATGGGCCCGCGTGAGTGGGTCATGGCCAAGGCGCAGTTCGCCGTCATCTTCGGCGAGCGCTTCACCCGGGCCATGGCGGCCTGATGTTCAACCCGCCGCTCACACACGGAATTTCCGATAGTCCCTCGTAGCGGCCGTCTCGTCGAGGAAAACCAGGCGATCCGGATCCAGATCGGGTTGCCCATCGAACCAGTCCTCGCGCGCGGCCCTCACATCCGACCGCTCCTGCTCGGCCGCGTGGACAGCCCCTTTTTACGGGTGATCCCATGCCGGGCGAAGAAGCGGGACAGGCTGCTCGTGCTTGCCTGGACGCCGCGTTCCGAGAGCCTGTCGCGCAGTTCCCGCAGGAAGGAGAGCGGGTCTTCTTCGTTGAGCCGAAGGATCAGGGCGGCCTGCGCTTCCAGACGCGGCGAGTTGCGGTCGCCGCCCATGGGCTTGGGCGCGATCTTCCCGTCCTGCCGGAAGCGCTCGAGCCAGCGGACCGCGCTGGCTGCCCCAACACCGAAGCGTTTGGCCGCCTGACGCCGCGATGCACCCGCTTCAATCGCGGCGACCACACGCTCGCGCAGATCAACCGACAGGGCTGAAGGCATGGCAATCCTCCATCACAAGCCGATCCAGTGAATCACAAGCCAGCCAGATCGCCTACCCCAAGCGATTCAACCCGCCAGGGCACGGCTCTAGTGCTCTGACGCAGACAAAACGCACACAAGGCAGTACGATTTTCGAAGCGATGGCAGCTAGTTAACGAAAAAGCGCGTGGTGCGTTCGTTGGCGTCTGTGCACTAGCAATCGCATCCAACCGTGCCGCGTCGGTCGTATCGAGGAGCATGCATACCATCCGGGCCATGGCCCAGACTTACACGTCTCATCGCGCGGGTGAATCCTCCCTCCACGTCACCGCACCAGACAAAGCCATAGGTAATTCCCGCGAAAAACTTGCTCAAATGATTATTCTGCTTGACCATTATATCAGTCTATGATGCTTAAATCGGCCCTGATGCGTAATACGAATCGATGATCAATTCAATGCACGATCACGTAAAAAAAATATATCGAAAATCCCTCCCATGTCTTGGGTGGATTTCTTCCGCGCTGAGACTGGCGCGCCCAACAGTTTTTTGCCTTCATTCTGTGGAAAAACATGACGATCCCTACCGCTTTAGAGGGGGGATGGCCGTCACGGATGTTTTTCTCGATGCATTGCTAGACCACGCAAAACATCGACGAATAGATGTGATTAGTCTGGATGAATGTGTCGCCAGACTGAAAGTGAACGATTATAGCCCGTTTTTGTGCCTGACATTTGATGACGGCTACCGAGACAATTACGACATCGCCTACCCTGTTTTGCGGAAACATGATGTTCCCGCTGCGATCTTTCTCGCTACTGCATTACTTGACCGTACTGGCCCTATGTGGTGGCATCCACTGGAGCGGGCCATTTCTATCAGCACCGAATTCGGTCTTGGAACGGACCGCCAAGCACTAAAAACCCCGTTGGATCGTCGGATCGCCTATGACAAATGGGCGAGCTACTTCCGCGCATCAGATTTAAGCGAAAACGTCAAGCTTGTGCATGAATTGGCTGCATCAAATCAGCACTTTCTTATATCGGACGCTTTTGAGAACGCCCTTGAATGGGGAATGGTCAAGGAGATGACGGATTCCGGGCTAATAACGTTCGGCGCTCACACGGTGACACATCCCGTCATGGCCAATCTCTCCGAAAATAAAGCGATTGCCGAAGTTGTGATCTCGCGGGATCGAGTCGCAGAAATGACTGGCAGCAGAACTAAATACTTCGCTTACCCTTTCGGACAACCTCACGAAACCGGCGCGCAAGCTCACAGAATCGTCGCCGAAGCAGATTTTGCCGCGGCCTTCACGACCACGCCGGCTACCTTGAAAGCTAGCAACAGCAAATATCGCTTCCATCTCCCTCGAATCATGCTGACGCAGGAAACACAAAATATTGGGTGCGTCAATGCGTATATCTCGGGATTAACTGAGCTGATAAAGAGAGGGTAAAAGGAACTGATGAGCGATACGCATAATTCCCCTGAATTTAGTTTGATCATCTCGACGCTAGGTTCGGCAAAACATCTTAGGCAAGGCTTGGCGAGCATCTTAATGCAAACATACGACTCGTTTGAGGTGATCATCGTCGATCAGAATGATTCGGGCGATTTACTCCAGATTATTGAGGTGTTTCGGGAAACAGGAAAAATTCGATACACAAAAAGCAAGGTGGGACTTTCTAGGGGGAGAAATGCTGGGCTCATTATTGCACGCGGGCGGATAATTGGTTTTCCTGACGACGATTGCGAATACCCCGTCACATTGCTGGCGGACGTAAAAGCAGAGTTTCTAAGCCATGATAACGCATCGGCCATCTGCGTCCGCTGTTGCGATCACGCCGGTCATGACAGTGCCGGTCGCTTGGACCGCAAAGGTGGTCTCGTTACCAAGTCCAATGTTTGGAGCAGAGTCGTTTCGGTAGGGATCTTCGTGCAAGCTGATATTCTTAAGGAAATCGGCGCCTTCGATGAGAATATTGGCCTAGGAAGCAACACCCCTTATCAGTCCGGAGAAGAAACAGATCTGATGCTAAGACTGATATCGCTCGACCGAAGTGCTTATTACAATCCAAACCTTACTGTATTTCATCCCCGTGGCTCGCATCGGATAACAACAAGCCAAATTGATAGGGCCTACGATTATGGACTAGGTAAGGGGCGGATCTTGCGCCGGTACAAGTACCGCAAACGCGAAATCGCGCTTCATTTTGCAAAGCCTGTACTTGGAGCATTGATGGCGATCATCGGCGGCAACTTGGGCTTGGCGCGACTGCGCCTCCAGCGGGCCAAGGGCCGGTTCGACGGCTGGAGATCGTCCTTGCCCTCCGCTCTAGAAAGGCAGTGAGACAACACCCACACCGCGTCCGCCCGTCATTCACCATCCTTTATCACGACCCCGGATCATCACACGGACTGGAACGATGTTGATTTCCATCGGTATCGCGACAAACGGCAGAACGCAGATCCTCCAGCGGGCGATTGACCGTCTTTTGATGCAGACACGCCTGCCCAACGAGGTGATCCTTTGTTCACCGACAGCAACCGATCTCACGAGCGAGAGACACCGGGGCGCGCCCTTTCCGATCCGCTACGTCAATTCCGAACTCGGCCTCACGAAACAGCGCAACACAATTATTCGATCGGCTCATTCCTGCGAAATGCTGATATTTATGGATGACGACATGTTCTTAGGTCGTACGTATATCGCGGAGATGATAAAAGTTTTCAGCTGCGCCTCGGTAGTTGTTGCGACAGGAACAGTTGTCGCCGATGGCATCAATGGACCGGGTCTCTCACCTGAAACAGCTGAGCTAATCATCGCGCATGAGGATGCTCATCCTCAGCCGGCCAAAATTATCGAGATCCGGCACGGCTATGGATGCAACATGGCTTTGCGCTATCGCACCCTCATAGAAAAAGAGATTCTATTCGACGAGAATCTCCCCCGATACGGCTGGTACGAGGATGTGGACCTGATGCGCCGTCTTGGTCACCACGGCCGTATCGTGCGATGCACAGCAGCTCGCGGCGTTCATCTCGGAGCCAAGTCCGGGCGCTCGAGTGGGAAGTTTCTCGGATACTCGCAAATCGCAAACCCGATTTACCTGCAACAGAAGGGCACGTACGACACACACGAAGCGATCATGAGTATTGTTAGAAATCTTGCTGCAAATACGATGCGGTCAATTCGACCAGAAGCCTATATAGACCGTCGCGGCAGGTTGTTTGGGAATCTCCTCGGGTTGCGAGATATTGCGTTACGCCGCCTACATCCACTGAACGCCCTCCGTTTCGATGTAAGCCGTTTGGCGTAACTCTCTGTCAATTTTTGGGGGTGTACGACCGGTTAGAGCGTTTTATGAACTTTTCATCAATCGTTCGACTTGCCTGAGCATTAGGCACGCGAAGGCGACCATGTGCAAACCAGCTAACGTGGTGGCATAACCTTCGTAATCTTTGACCAATCGCCGGCAGCGCGTGGCCCAGGCGAAGAAACGCTCGACTGCCCAACTCTGCGAAAGTGACACAAACCCCCGCTTAGCTTCGTGGGTAATTACCCACCCGCTTGCGCGGGTTGGGTTTCGCTGATTCCATTGGTGGGTGTGTCGTACTGATCTTGAGTGGCGGAGCCGCGATGAGCTGATTGGTCCTTCGACAGGCTCAGGATGTGGTGGTGCTGCGGCTGCAGCGTCCAGCGAAGACGTCGCGTACCTCCTCAAAGCCGCCGCCGACCGATCACAAGAAGCGGCGGGAGCAATCCAAGCCCGGAGGGGCCAAACACGGGCACGAGGGCCACAGTCGTAGGATGAGCGACGATCCCGATGCGGTGATCGATCATCGTCCGGATCGCTGCTCGTGCTGCGGTGACGCTCTGTACGGGGATCTTCTCGCCGAGGTCATCAGCGTCTCCGAGCGGATCGAGTTGCCGGAGGTGACGCAGCATCGGCGACTGGCCGTGCAGTGTCCGGCCTGCAGGGCACGGGTGATCGCACAAGTGCCGGAGGCAGCACGAGGCACGCCCTATGGCCCGCGGTTGCATGCGGTGGCGACGTATCTGAAGACTTTCCAGGCGCTATCCTACGAGCGGCTGCAGGCGGCTCTATCCGACCTGTTTGGACTGACGCTCGTAAGCGCTGTTTGGGTGGCACCTTCCGGCAGACGGTGTGAAGGCGACATACGGAACGGAATGGGAGCTCCGTAACATGTCGATGTCAGGGCGTATGGCTATGTCGGAGCCGATCCGGCGCCTGGAGCTATTCACCGGGGCTGCTCGGCGGCGGACGTGGTCGGATGAGGAGAAGGCCGCCATCGTGGCTGAGAGCGAGGGGCCGGGCACCTCGATCAGCGCGGTGGCACGCCGGCATGGATTGAGCGCCTCGCAGCTGCTCACGTGGCGGCGCCTGGTTTGTCAGGCTGGGGGGCCCGACGGCGAGCGCGCACTGCAGTTCCTGCCGGCCGTGATGAGTGTGGGCTTGCAGGAGCCGACGTCTGCCGAGATGAGCCCCGCGCTGAAGGAGCGATCCGGCCACCACCGGGATCGAATTGGAGATCTCCCGCGTCGCGGTCCGCATCGCTCAGGGCGTGAGCGCCGCTCAAGTCGCGGCGGTGATCCGGGCGCTGAAGGCTTGCCCATGATCGGGCCGTCCCGCGCAGTGCGCGATGCTGGCCACCCGGCCGGTGGACTTCCGCAAGGGCATGGACGGGCTGGCCGCTCTGGTCCGGGACGCGATGGGCGCGGACCCATTCTCCGGCACGGTCTACGTGTTCCGCTCGAAACGCGCCGATCAGGTGAGGCTTTTGGTCTGGGATGGAAGCTGGCTGGTCCTCGCGACCAAGCGTTTGGAGGCGGGTCAGTTCTGTTGGACGAAGATCGAGGACGGCGTGGTCCGCCTGAGCGCGGCGCAGCTCGCGACGCTCGTCGAAGGCTTGGACTGGAAGCGAGTCCATACGGCGCGTGCCGTGGGCGTGCCGGCCGTTGCCGGCTGGGCAAAAAGACTGGCGGACGGTCTTCATCGCATTGGTAAGTCGCTGACAGATTTGCTCTAATCAGCTTCGTAGCCGCGCCTGCTTCGCCCTCGCCGACGACCCGGAGACGCTCAAGGCGCTGCTCGCCGAGGAGCGCGCCGAGAACGAGCGGCTGCGCCAGATCATCCTGGCGATGCAGCACCACCGCTTCGGACGCCGGGCCGAGAGCCTGCCTGAGGATCAGCTTCTGCTCGGGCTGGAGGGGGCTGAGCAGGTCGAGGCCGCCGATTTTGCCGCCGAGGAAAATGAAGTCGATGGCTTCTCCTTCACGCTGACGCGTTGTCGCCTCCGGCGAGGCAACTTCACCGGCATCGTCGACCTACAGGCCGCCATCAAACGCTACATCGGTGAGCACAACCAAAGCCAATGACCCTTCGTCTAGACCAAGCCCGCCGCCGCCATCTTCGACGCCCTCAATCGAGTCCCTGAACCATCCGTCTGAGTCAGTACACTAGTACTACTGTGTCATAAATTTTGTTGGCGACAGGGACATCGCTGCAGGGAACGAACGAGCGCCCGTGTTAGCCTCAGGCGCAAGGTTGCGATGGAGTCAGGCACGTGTTGCTCGGGCCGGATCG
>NZ_VRVA01000196.1:0-6215 GCF_008039945.1 Methylobacterium sp. WL64 | reverse complement strand
CCCATCCCGTCATCTCTCCCTCATCCTGAGACGCCCGCATCAGCGGGCCTCGAAGGAGCCTCAAGCCGACCGCGCTATTCCCGGAGCCCTCCTTCGAGACCTCCGCTCCGCTTCGGTCCCTCAGGATGAGGGGGATGGTCTGCGACGGTGCGGGGCTCGACGGCTTTCGACACACCGCATCGGCCCCGCGCGGAAAACACCGCCGGGGGCATGGCCTAAAAAACCCAGGCGCAACCGGGGTGACGCGGGAAGCCGCGAAGCCCGAACGCAACGTTGCACAAAGCCGGCTCCCCGGCGTCCCGCGGACAGGTGGCGCCGCCGCCGATAGGCTGATCGCACCACCCCATCCGTCTTTTACGTCTGGTGTTCGTCACGCGGGAACGCGCCTGCGCTAAGATCCGACCCGAGGTGCTCATCGCCCCTCAGCACTTCCGAGCGAGCCTTCGTCGCACGCCCCCTCGTAGTGGAGAGCGCCGCAGAACCGCCGCACCGCCCAGGACAGGGTCGCCAGGACAGGGTCGCCGCTGGCCTCTGAACGACCGGAGGAATTTCTTCCGCCGGCCGCCGCCCAGCCCGAGTCGGGGGGTGTCGCGTTCCCGCGCCCGAGGCTGCCGCAGCCGACGGCAGACGCGGGCCCCATCCCACAGCCGCCGATCCGGCGGCTAACCGGGCCGGCGGCTGTGGGACGTCTCACGACATATCGCGGCAGGCGGTGAGACCATGAGCACAAGATAGGAATAATATAAAAAATCGCGGAGTAAAGGGCTCCCAAAAGGCAAGTCCTTTGGCGGGGTTCGGGGAAGGAGCCCCTGATCATGGGGCTATGCCCCACACCCGGGCTCCGCCCTGGATCCGCACAAGGTCCCGGACCTTGTGCGGATCCAGGACTCCAGCGATCGGCCCCGATGCATTGCCGGCCGCCGGCCCCTGGTGCACCCTGTCTGCGATGCCGCCCAGCGAGCCAGGAGCCGTCGCATGATCGAAGCCGCCCATTCGAGCGCCCCGGACCCCGCAGCCGACCCCGCCGCGGTCGAGGCGATGCGTTTCGACCTGGCTGCGGCCTACCGGCTGATCCACCGGCTCGGCCTTGACGACAGCATCTACACCCACATCTCGGCGCGGCTGCCGGGAGAGGGGCATCGGTTCCTGATCAACCCCTATGGGATGCGCTTCGAGGAGGTGACGCCGCACAACCTCGTCACCGTCGATATCGACGGGCGCGTGCTCGAGGATCCGATGGGGCTGGGCATCAACCCCGCCGGCTTCACGATCCACAGCGCCATCCACGCCGCGCGCCACGACGCGATCTGCGTGCTGCACACCCACACGGTCGCGGGCGTCGCGGTATCGTGCCAGGAGGAGGGGCTGCTCGCCCTGAACCAGTGGTCGATGCAGTTCGCCGGCCGGCTCGCCTATCACGCCTACGAGGGCATCGCCCTCGACCTCGACGAGCGGGCGCGGCTAGTGGCCGACCTCGGCGACAAGCCCGTCATGGTGTTGCGCAACCACGGGCTGCTGACCTGCGGCCGCTCGGTCGGCGAGGCGTTTAAGCTGATGCACAACCTGGAGCGCTCGTGCCGGGCGCAGCTGGCCATCCAGGCGGCCGGGGCCCCGATCACCCGGCCCTCCGCCGCCATCGCGGCCAAGACCGCCGGGCAATACGCAGCCGGCTACGATCGCGTCGCCGTCCAGGGCGCGCCCGACAACGAGTGGGCAGCGTTCAAGCGGATGCTGGCCCGCACCGATCCCGATTGCGCTCAGTGAGCCGGCTACGGATGGCGGAGGTTTTGGGGCGTGGGGCGTTGTCATCTGGAACACGGGCGGCGCTCTCCGGCCCCTTGTGGCTACGGGTTACACCGGTTTCCACCGGAGCCGTGATCATGCCGTAGGCGCAGAGGGCGCAGGTTCCCATCCCCGTGCGGGAGAGGGGACCTGCGCCAAATCCTTTACCCGCCGGTGAGCCGGGCAGGGCGCCTCACGGCTCCGGCCAGGCAGCACTCGACCGGTAGGTGCGCTTCAGGAAATCGAGGAACGCCCGGGTCTTGGCTGGGACGAAGGCCCGGCTCGGATAGACCGCGTAGATGCCGGCCTGCGCGGCGGCCGTGTAGGCCGGCAGCACCACCTCCAGCAGGCCGCTGCGCAATTCCGCGTGCACGTCCCAGGTGGAGCGCAGGGCGATGCCCAGCCCGCCGATCACCGCCTCGCGCACGACCTCGTTGGAATGGGTGCGCAGCGGCCCGGCGGCGCCGACCGTGCAGGGCCCGTTCGGTCCGACCAGCCGCCACGGGTTCTGGTTCTCGGTGGCGAGGCAGACATGGCCGCGCAGGTCGTCGAGGCTGGCCGGGCGCCCGGCCGCGTCGAGGTAGCTCGGGCGTGCGCACAACACGCGCCGCACCGGGGCGAGGCGCAACGCGGTCAGCCCGGAACTCTCCAGGGCGCCGACCCGGATCGCGAGATCGTAGCCGCGCTCCACGATGGGCTCGAAATCGTCGCTCAGCTCCAGGTTCAGGACGATCTCGGGATGGAGCGTGAAGAAGGCCCGCAGGTGCGGGACGATGTGCAGCCGCCCGAACGAGGTCGGTGCCGTCACCCGCAGGGTGCCCCGGGCCCGTGAGGCCCGCTGCGACACCAGGGTCTCGGCCTCCGCGATGGAATCGACGATCGGGGCGATCCGCTGGAAGAACTCCTGGCCGACATCGGTGGGGACGACCCGCCGGGTGGTCCGGTGCAGCAGCCGCACCGCCAGCCGCTCCTCCAGCCGCTTCAGGCGCTTCGAGACCACCGCCACCGACAGGCCGAGTTCGGCCCCGGCCTGGGTGAGGCTGCCGGCCCGGACCACCCGGGCGAAGATCTCCAGGTCGCTGTGGTCGTGCATCGGGTGGGATCCGCATTCTCAACGCCGCGGAAAGAATCAAATCCCTTTTGGCGCCTTTTTCGCCGGAGCCAAGGGTCCTATCGCTGGGGCGTCAAAGATTCTTCACGCGCCGCTCAAGTTTTTCTGACATGCGCGCGCCAGCCCAGGGGATCGCCATGTCGGGCCTCGTCGTCGCCGAAGACCTCCGCCGCTTCGTGTCCGAGGAGGCGCTGCCCGGGACGGGCGTGGACGCGGACCGGTTCTGGTCGGGCTTCGCGGCGATCCTCCGGGATCTCGCGCCGCGCAACCGGGCGCTCCTCGACCGGCGCGACGCGCTCCAGGCCGACATCGATACCTGGCATCGCGACCGAAGGGGCCAGCCGCACGATCCGGCGGCCTACGCGGCGTTCCTGGCGCAGATCGGCTACCTGCAGCCGGAGCCGGAAGCCGTGCGGGTCACCACCGCGGACGTGGATGCGGAGATCGCTGGGATCGCCGGCCCGCAGCTCGTGGTACCGATCTCGAACGCGCGCTACGCCCTCAATGCCGCCAACGCCCGCTGGGTCAGCCTCTACGACGCGCTCTACGGCACCGACGCGATCCCGCGGGACGGCGACCTCGCCCCGGGCCAGGGCTTCAACCCGGCCCGCGGGGCGGCCGTGGTCGCCCGGACCAGGGCGTTCCTGGACGCCGCCGCGCCGCTGACCGCCGGCGCCTGGGCCGAGACCACCGGCTTCGCGGTGACGGCGGGACGCCTCGCGGTGGATCTCGGCGGCCGGACGGCCGGGCTGGCGGACGAGGCCGCGCTGGCGGGCTATACCGGTGCCGCGCAGGCGCCTGACGCCATTCTGCTGCGCCATCACGGGCTGCACATCGAGATCCGGCTCGACCGGACCAGCCCGATCGGCCGCACCGATCCGGCCGGCATCGCCGACGTGGTGCTCGAATCCGCCCTCTCGACCATCATGGACATGGAGGATTCGGTTGCCGCCGTGGACACCGCCGACAAGGTCGCGGTGTACCGGAGCTGGCTCGGCCTGATGCGCGGCGACCTCGTCGCGCATCTGCCCAAGGGCGGCCACACCATCGCGCGGCGGCTTGCCGAGGACCGGACCTACACGGCCCCCGACGGCGGCGGCCTGAGCCTGCCGGGCCGGTCGCTGATGCTGGTGCGCCATGTCGGGCATCACATGGTCACGGACTCCGTGAAGCTGGACGGCGCCGAGATCCCCGAGACGATGCTGGACGCGGCGATCACCGCGCTGATCGCGCTCCACGATCTCAAGGGCACCGGCCCGCTCCGCAACAGTCGGGCAGGCTCGGTCTACATGGTCAAGCCGAAGCTGCACGGGCCCGACGAAGTGGCGTTCGCGGCGGAGCTTTTCGGCCGGGTCGAGACGCTGCTGGGGCTGGCGCCGCGGACCCTGAAGATCGGCGTGATGGACGAGGAGCGGCGCACCAGCGCGAACCTCCGGGCCTCGATCGCCGCCGCGGCCGACCGCCTGTTCTTCATCAACACCGGCTTCCTCGACCGGACCGGGGACGAGATCCACACCACGATGGAGGCCGGCCCCGTGGTCCGCAAGGACGCCATGAAGGCCACCGCCTGGATCCGGGCCTATGAGGACGGCAACGTGGATGCCGGGCTGGCCTGCGGGCTGCCGGACCACGCCCAGATCGGCAAGGGCATGTGGGCCGCCCCCGACCGGATGGCGGCGATGCTGGCCGCGAAGGGCGACCAGCCGGAGGCTGGCGCAAACACCGCCTGGGTCCCATCCCCGACGGCGGCCACGCTCCACGCGCTCCACTACCACCGGACCGAGGTGCGCGCCCGCCAGGCGGAACTCCGCGGCCGGGCGCCCGCGACCCGCGCCGCCATGCTGACCCTGCCGCTGGCCACGGAGCCGTTCCCGCCCGAGGCCGTCCGGGAGGAGCTTGACAACAACTGCCAGGGCATCCTCGGCTACGTGGTCCGCTGGATCGACCAGGGCGTCGGCTGCTCGAAGGTGCCCGACATCCACGATGTCGGGCTGATGGAGGACCGCGCCACCCTGCGCATCTCCAGCCAGCACATCGCCAACTGGCTCCGGCACGGGATCGTGGACCGCGTGCAGGTCGCCGAGGCCCTGCGCCGGATGTCCGGTATCGTCGACCGCCAGAACGCCGGCGATCCGGCCTACCGGCCGATGGGACCGGATTTCGACGGGCCGGCCTTCCAAGCCGCGGAGGCACTGATTTTCGAGGGTGCGGCCCAGCCGAACGGCTACACCGAGTTCGTCCTGCACCGCTACCGCCGGGCGGCGAAGCGCCGGGGCGCGTGACGCGCGCCGTCCCGGGCTTGCGCGGAGGAGCCTCGGCCGGGTCTCAGCGACGCTTGCGCGTCGCGAACCGTCACCGGGATCCGCATCGGTTCTGACCGGTAGCGCAGGGGCGGGCGCCTCCCAGACGGACGAGGCCACGCGCTCGGATGGCCCGACGCGCGCGGATCGGCCAGAGTGAACTGGAGGCTAGACCCGGGGGGAAGGCGGCCAGAGGCGGCCCAGCGGCGGCTCCGTTCCATCGAGACATCCACGTGTGTAGTGACCGGAAGCCAACGCCGGGCCTCCTGGGGCTTCCTGCGCGATTTGGGGGCGAAAGTGTCAAGCTCGCGTCAGCTGTTGCCGTTGGGTTCAGGCTCTGTCCGCATTTCTGTCCACCGACCGAGGAGTGGCAGCCGTCAATAAGTCCAGACAGTGCCTCAGCCTCGGCCGCGGTGATCTTCCCCTCGCTATATCTACATGCGAGACTCAGCGGCTTGGCCTTATCGCTTCGTCAGCGGCCACAGCCTCGACCTCGCAGCCCTCGTGAGCGCCTCTCCAGCTTCCACGATGGCGGATCGGTCTCAGCCACAGGTGAAGGGGTTTCGGACGGTGCTGGCGGCCGCCATCATGGGAGCCCATCCAACCCCACCCTGAGCTTCAGCCGCTTGGCCCCGTTCGACCTGCGTGCTGATGCCGCGAGGCGTTTGCGGTCCGGCTGCTACGTTTCTTGCAACAGCGTTTGGCGCCTCGTCGTTGTGGCAGTGATTGAGCGCTCGCTTGAGGCTGCAGCCCGCCTATGTCTCCTACCCCCTCGAACCCAGATCCGTCTGACCCGCCTAACGAACAAGGCTCGACAGTCTGGATGTTGGCACTCGCCACCGCGCTCCTCGGCCTCGTAGTGCACTGACGCGGTCAGAGGATTCACACAGGGGGTGATGCATGCGAGTCTGGGCGATGGCTCAGACCGTCTGCGTGCTCCTCGACGACGCTACTAAGTCAGCGCTGTCAACGATCGCCGGAGATCGATCCCGCCCGCTCAAGCACATCCTGCGGGCGCGCAT
>NZ_VRVA01000195.1:0-6359 GCF_008039945.1 Methylobacterium sp. WL64 | reverse complement strand
GAAATCGCCCGGGGGTGGCCCACGGCGATGTGACGGGGGCGGCGGCCCGTCGTTGTCGAAGTCGTCGCGTGGCCGCGGCCGGAAGCGCTCGCGCGGCGGCGGGGGCCGGTCGTAGTCCTCATCGGAAGGCGGGGGTGGTCGCCGGTCGTCGTAGGGCTGCGCTGCGACCCCGACCGTCGCGAGGACGAGCAGGGCAGCACCCGATAGGAATGCACGCATATGGCCTCCGTGAAGCAGTCCCTCAGAGGGCTCGCGAGCGCATGAACGGCCGGTGACCTGCTTGGTCACGCCCGAGATATGGAGAGTTGCAGTCGTGCATATGGTCCGCCAAACAGGTGACTAATCGCATTGCGGCGGAACAGCGTCCGCCAGCGCCGCCTCTGATGCTTTGGCCAATTGTGGATCATTCGACATCGCTGGCAGAAGGCCGCGAGGATGCCGCAAAACTCACTTCGTCGTTCTCAGCAGGGCGGCTGAGCCAGCCTCGAATACACGCCTAAGAAGCTGAAGTTCCGTAGGGTTTCAAAGGGCCATCGGGTACCAGTCGGTGCCAGCGCGTTTGCCAGCTGGGTGCCATAAGTTTTGGGTATCACACCACACGCACTGAAGCTGCCAGCACCTCGGTCGCTGCGACTTACGCCCTCGACCCGAAGCCGATCGCAGCGACGTGCAACAGGCCGAAGCAGCGCCCTCGTTCCCAAACATTCGCGCCTGTTCGGAAACACTCGAAGATGTTCTCTGCACACCTGTGCACCCCAGTGCGGATCGGCTTGCCCGGCCCGATCCGTGACTACGGGTGCCTTGGTCTGTAGGCGAAACAACCTCGCCTCCGCGCCCCTGTGCTGTTCCGGATGAGCACCATTCGTGCCCCCCTCATGGGACCTCGTCACTCGACAGGGCGGGCACCATCTTGAGCCCATGCCCGGGCGGCACGACCAGACCTACGATCCATAGAAAAAGGCCGGCATCCTGGGGTGGCTAGTTCGACCTCGTCGAGCGCGTCGCTTGACCTTCCCATTGTGGGAGGCCCCATGTCGCGGCCCGACACGTAAGTGATGGGGACAAGCATGCGGCAACTCGTCTGGCTGATAGGCGCAGGACTCGCGGCGACGTTGGTTGGGAGCGCGATCGCTCAGAGCCACGATCGCATGCATATGGGCCATGCTGGCCCGCAAAGCGGCGATACACCTGCAACACGCGAGTTCAAGGCATCACACGAGCAGATGATGCGGAACATGGCCGTACCCTACACAGGCGATCCGGACGTCGATTTCCGCCTGCAGATGATCCCGCACCACCAAGGGGCGATCGACATGGCCAAGGTCGCCATGAAGCGCGCTAAGGACCCGTGGAGCCGTCAGCTTGCCGAGTCGATCATCGTGGAGCAGCAACGCGAGATCGCTCAAATGCAGGCGTGGCTCGAGCAGCACGGGGTCGCAACGCGGCCAAGCGGTCAGCCGTCCTACATCATGGGCGCCGACTCATACCGGAGCCTGTCGAGCGAGGCGGGGACCCGCACCGAGGCAGTGGGTCAGTCGTGGGCTCCGGGAGGCGGCATTCGCTGAGCGTCGGCGCCCTAGCCGTCCCGGCTATTTCCTCTGCTCGGACTCCGCCTTGGCCTTCTCGAAGGCCTCGTGACCGGAAGTCTCGTCGACCGCGTCCTTGCTCTCGGGCTCGCTGCCTGCAGTTGGGTCCGGCACGTTGACGTTGCGGATCGGAACCGTGGGCGGCACCACGCTCACACCGTGAGGCTTGTCGATCTCGGTCATGGCCATGCCGCTCCCAGTGACACCGGCACGTCGTACGGACCAGATGACCCGCCCGGCATCATCCCTCAACGTCGCAGATCCTGCACGATTGGCAATCATTGGCACGGATGGCGCCGGCCCGTACCCGCCGGCTATCGCTGAGAGCCGGAAGGCGGGCCTGCTGCCCCGCGTACCGATCCACTACGTCACCAAGCATCTGCAGCAGGGCATCGAAAGCGACCACTTCCGGGTGAAGCGATCGATGCCGCGGGTAGGCGGCTTCCGCTCGTTCAACACGGCGCAGCGTACGATCCAGGGCTGCGAGGCCATGCTCTGGCTGCGCAAGGGCTTCGGGTTCGCTGGCGCATGGACGGTGCGCGAGCAGAACCAGCTACTCGCGCTCTGCTTCGGATCTTCTCAGGCGAACAAAGCGTGAAAGTGGGACGGAAAAGGTTATTCCGCGCCTCAGATCCGAGTTTGCGACAAGCCCATCTAAAATGCCAAAGCGCGATGGCCTCGCCAGGCGTGACAGTGCGGGACGTGGTGCCGGGGATCAAGGACCGTCCCTCCATCGATTGCGAGCGAGCCCACCGGCGGTTCGCACGCGACGCGGACCGGCCGTCAGATGGAGTTCCGGCGTCACCGCGGTTCAAGCCTCCGACGAGGCCCGCGATCTAGCTCCGGAATGGGGCTCCGTCGTGGCATCGTCGGCAACCTCCACGGTGTGCACGTCAAACTGCGCCAGCAGCGCCGTGCCGAAGCTCGTCGAAATGGCGACGTCCGTGGCATCCCGGCCGCGGGCGATGACGATGCGTCCGATACGCCTGGCGTCATGGCGGGCGTCGAAGGTGTACCATCGCGGCCCCTCTGGACCGTCGAGGAACACCTCGAACCAGGCCGAGAAGTCCATCGGGTTCGGATCGACTGGAACGCCGATGTCACCGAGGTAGCCGGTGCAGTAGCGCGCCGGAAAGTTCATGCACCGGCACAGCGTCACCGCGAGGTGGGCGAAGTCGCGGCAGACGCCGACGCGTTGGTTGAACCCGTCGAACGCGGACCGCGTCGCGTCAGCGAGCTGGTAGTCGAACCGAATGCGCTCGTGCGCCCATGTCACGATGGCCGCGACCCGCGCCCAGCCCTCGGGCGCCCCGCCGAATAGCGACCACGCGGTACCGGCGAGCTTGTCAGTGTCGCAGTAGCGCGACCCGAGAAGGTAGATCAGCACCTCGTCCGGGAGGTCCTGTACCGGGATCTGGCGCGCATCCGGGGCGTAGGCGTCCAGTTCGCCGGTATCCGCGATCAGGAAGTCGGCCGAGACGGTAATCCGACCGCCCGGCGAGAGCAGCCTCACGCAGATGTTGCCGAACCTGTCGGTGTACTTTCGGATCGGAACCGGCGGGTCGACCCGCATCTCATCCGAGGTCAAAAGGTCATGCGCCCGCGAGGGATGGACGTCGAGCTGGTAGATGATCGGCGTCGGCCCGAACGTGTCGTAACCGATGGTGTAACCGGTACGTATCCTGATGGTCGTCCTCCGCGTCGCCCGTCGACGCTTCAACGGCGGTCTGTAGCCACCTGCATCATGTGTGCCTCCGACGTGTCATTCGGCTGCTTTCGGGGAGGCGACGGCATCGGTCCGTGCGGCGCGTCGCCGGCCGGCGAGCTCGACCGGAGGCAGCCCGACGATGTCGTAGGTGGCCGAGGCGATGCCGATGCCCGCGTCGTCCAGCCCGACCAGGATCTCGCGGCTCATCGCGTCCTTGGCCCCTCGGATCTGGTGGGTGCCGAGGATGAAGCGGACCGTCAGCTCCAGCCAGTTGTCGGTTATGCGGAAGAACACGCGTGGCTCCAGGTCGATGGGGTCGACCCCGAAGCGGTCCTGCAGGCTTGCCTTGGCGTCACCGGTCATGGCATTCGTGTCCAGGGCATGCCGCCTCGCCGCCGCGAGCATGACCGCCTCGACCTTAGCGCGATCCGCCTCGTAGGTGATTGGGATGGACATTTCCTCCCAGATGAACGGGAAGTCGCGGGTGTAGTTGAACACCGGCTCGGAGAAGATCTGCGCGTTGCTCACCGTGACGATGCGGCCGGTGAACTGGCGGCTCCGCACCCACATGGCAGGGCTGCTTCCCTGGACGGCCGGCGGTTGGCCCATCTCCATGATTGTGGTCTGGATGAAGCCAAGGCGGAGAACGTCGCCGCGCACGCCGCCCATGGTGATGCGGTCGCCCACGGTGAAGGTCGAGCCGCGCAGGATCACAAAGTAACCGGCGAGTGAGGTGACGACCTGCTGAAGGGCGAAGGCGAGTCCGGCCGACATCAGTCCGAAGGCGGTGGCGAGCCTCGCGGGATCGTTGAACCAGATTGAGAGCAGGCCGAGGACCAGCAGCACCGCCGCGACAAGGCTAATGCCCTGACGCGTCCAGAACTTGGTCTGAAGGGTGGAATGGTCGGTCCGGGTCAGGACCAGCCCGACCAGCGCCCGCAGGCCCATGCCACCGCCGACGACCACCGCGATGAACACGAGCGAAAGGACGAGTTTCCGCCCGTTCTCGGCGTTGACGCCGACCCAATCGATTCCGAGGAAATGCAAGTCTTCGTCCTTCTTGTAGTCGAGGCGCGTCGACGTCCCAGTCGGATCAGTTCGCCTTCGGTGACGGGGCGGGCGTCTGCGGCTCGGGTGCAACCGGATGGACCGTCATGGCCGGTGGCTGGTCCGAGAGCACCTGCCGGGCTTCCACGAGCTTGGCCTGGGCCATGGCGAGTTCCTGGCGTGTCGTCGCGAGGCGATCTTCGAGGGCGGCAATCTCCTTGTTGCGCCCGGCCAGCGTCTCGGTCAGCGTCGCGAGTTGCGCCTGGGCGTCGGCCTGCTGCTTGCGCAAAACCTCAACCGCCGCGGTAGCGCCGTCACGGTCGACCGACAGCTTCTGGATAGCCTGCTCTGCCTGCCCACGCTCGGAAATGACTCGGTCCCGCTCGGCCTGGGCCGTGGCGAGATCCTTCTGGGCCGACGCCAGTCCGTCCTTGGACTGCTGCAGTTGCTGGCCGGCGTGAGTGATCTCGGCGGTAAGCTTGTCCCTGGTGGCGTTTAGGCCGGCGATGGCCTGCTCCATCTCGTCTCGCTGCTTTGTCGCCTGCTCGGCTGCGGTTCTGGCGTCGGCGAGCGCCTTCTGGGCCGCTGCCGAACCCTCACGGGCCTTCTGCTGGCTCTCCTCAGCCTTCGCGAGATCGGCGGTCTTGGCGGTCGCTTCCTGAGACATTGCAGCAATGTCGGCTCGCAGCTTGGCCTCCTGCTGGCGCGTCTCCTCAAGGCGGCGCCCGACGTCGGCGAGCTCCTTGGTCCTGGCCGACGCCGACTGCTCAGCCGCGGTGGTGGCTTCCTTCATCGGCGCGAGCTTTTGTTCCGCCTGGGTCACCTGCGCCTGCAGGTCGACAAGTTTCTTGGCCTCGGCGTCGGCGATGGCCTTGGCCTCTGCGGCCTCGCGCTCGGCAGATTGCTGTTCCGTCGCCAAACTCGCCGCCTTCGACTTGGCCTGTTCCCCGGCCTGAGTGATGTCCCGTTCCTGCTGCTGGGCCGATGCGATCCTTGTCTTAAGCTCGTCGAGGGTCCCTGCCGCCGCCCGCTGCTGATCGAGATCCGATTGCATTGCGACCTGCCGCGTTTCTAGGTCCTGGATGCGGTGGTCCCGCACCGTCCTCTGCCGCCCACCGGCGATGGAGGCGACGACGAGCCAGACCATGAGAACCGCCGCCACAACGGCTAGGCTGAACGGGAGGGGCCTGCGGAGTTCGGAACGGTAGTCGATGGCCATGGCGGTCTCGTGGGTGTGGGAGGGGACGGGTCAGGGCGAAGTGGCGGCCTCGCCGGGCGTCGGTTCGGCACCGACGGCCCCCAGCTCGGGGGTGGGGGTGCTCAACGCGAGACCGCCACGATCCGTCCTGACCAGGGAGCCGATCATGCCGAGGAGGGCGTGGTGTTCGGGGGATCCGTTCGCCGAGGCGAAGAAAGCCGCGAGCTCGATGCGGGACGACCTCCTGCCGGAGAGCATGTTCGGCTCATGGAAGACGTACACGTCCGCGGGGTCGTCACCGCGACATAGATACCAGCGATCGTCGTTGGACCCGTCATAAATCAGCGTGCACATGGTTGGCATCTGAGGGTTTCCACCGTCTCGTCCCCGGCCGAAAACCGCGCCTGTCGTAATCGTAGCCCAGTACGTAGACCGTTCAGCGGCGGCCGTGGACGACCATCGCGAGGAGGTAGCCGAGCGCGCCGGCCATCGCGGCCATCATCAGCGGGGACTCCTTGGCGTAGCTCGTCACCATGTCGGCACCCTGGCGGTAAGCGCGCTCGGCGTCGGGGAAGGCGTCGCGGCCCTGCCTCACCGTGTTCTGAGCGAAATCGCCGGCCTGGTCGGCGACGTCACGGACGGCATCCTTCGCTTGCCCGTACAGGTTCTCGACGTTGCCCTTGGCCTCGTTGGCCGCGCCCTTGGCCTGGGTTTCCCGGTCGCCGGTCAGATCGCCGACGACGCCCTGGACCTTGCCGCCAAATTCCTTCGCGTCGCCGGTAATGCGGTTCTCATCCATTTTTCTTCTCCTGGGTTGTGG
>NZ_VRVA01000194.1:0-6396 GCF_008039945.1 Methylobacterium sp. WL64 | reverse complement strand
GATGGGCCCGCGTGAGTGGGTCATGGCCAAGGCGCAGTTCGCCGTCATCTTCGGCGAGCGCTTCACCCGGGCCATGGCGGCCTGATGTTCAACCCGCCGCTCACACACGGAATTTCCGATAGTCCCGCTCGGCATCGTGCAATCGGCGTTGTTCGCGCCGATCCACGAGACCATCCACCTGACCGCATTCCGCTCGCGCCGGACCAACGCCGTCGTCGGCTGGCTGGTGGCCTGCCCGTCGCTCCTGAACTGGCACTTCTACACGGCCTTCCACTTGGCCCATCACCGCCATACCCAGGACCCCGAGCACGATCCGGAACTCGCGTTGCTGCCCCCCTCCACCCTCGACGCCTATGTCTGGCGCGTGATGGCGCTGCCCTACTGGCGCACCCGCCTCCAAGTGGCTGCGGCCGGCCTGCGCGGCGATCTTTCGGCCTACCCTTTCATCACGGAGCGCGCCGCGCCGCGCATCATCCGGTCGCTCCGGCTGATGTGCGCCGTCCTGCTCGGCGTCTCGGTTCTGGCCATGGTGCTGGTCGGATGGTGGGCGCCCCTGGTGTTCTGGATCGGTCCGCAGCTCCTCGGGCAGCCATTCCTGCGGCTCTACCTGCTCACCGAGCACACGCTCTGCACCATGGACAACAACGGCCTGACCAACACCCGCACGACCTTGACCAACGGCCTGATGCGTCTGCTCATGTGGAACATGCCGTTCCACACCGAGCATCACCTCTACCCGTCGATCCCGTTCCACCGCCTGCCGGACGCCCACGCGGCGATGCGCGAGCGGCTCGTCGTGCTGCAGCGCGGCTACGCCAAGTGGCATGTCGGCTTCGTCCGGACGTTGCGCCCGTGACCGGCTGGGCCAGCGCCGCCGGAACCTTCGCCCTCGGCGATCTGCCCCTCCAATCGGGCGGCGTGCTGGAGGGGGCGCAGCTGCGCTGGAAGACGCACGGAACCCTCGCCCCCGGGCGCGACAACGTCGTGCTCTACCCGACGAGCTACGCGGCCCAGCATCCCGACCTCGAATGGCTGATCGGCCCGGACGGCGTGCTCGATCCGGAGCGGTGGTTCATCGTCATCCCGGACATGTTCGGCAACGGCCTGTCATCGAGCCCATCCAACACGCCGGACTGGCCCGGCCTCGTCACCGCCTGGGAAAACGTCCACGCCCAGCGCCGCCTCCTCGCCGAGACCTGGGGGATCGCGCGGCTGCACGCCGTCTACGGCTGGTCGATGGGCGCGCAGCAAGCCTACCATTGGGCGGCCCTGTTCCCCGAGCAGGTCGCCCGGGCGGTGATCATTTGCGGCAGCGCCCGCACCGCCACCCATAACCGCGTGTTCCTGAAGGGCCTCATGGCGGTGCTGGAGGCCGCGCCCGAGTATCGCGGCGCGGGCCGCTTCTCGGCCGAGCCCGCCGCGTCCCTCCGGGCCTTCGGGCGCATCTACGCCGGCTGGGCGCTCAGCCAGGACTTCTACCGGGCGGACCTGCACCGGACTGCGCTCGGCGCGCCGGACCTCGACACCTTCCTGCGCACCGACTGGGAGGAACGCTTCGCCCGGCGCCCGGCGGCCGACCTCTACGCGCAGCTCTGCACCTGGGACGCGGGCGACATCAGCCGCGATCCACGCTTCGACGGCGACCTGACGCGGGCGCTCGGCGCGATCACGGCCAGGCTGCTGCTGATGCCCGCGGAGACCGACCTCTACTTCCGCGTCGCCGACAATGCGGCCGAACTGCCCGCCCTGCGCGACGCCATCCTGCGGCCGATCCCCAGCATTTGGGGCCACCGCGCCGGCAATCCCTCCACCAACCCGGCCGATGCGGCTTTTCTCCGCGACACGGTACGGGCGTTCCTCGGATCATCCGAAGACATATAAGCGCCGGACCTTCGCAGGCTTGCGAAGCGGCACGTTCCCATGTCCGTCCCGAGCCGGGAACCAGCGTTCCCGTGATCCGACCCACGACGTTTGTCTCAGCGTCCGCCTTCGCGATGCTGCCTGGCTTGAATGGACGGCGACATCGGGCGCGAAACCGAAGGGCCGGTGTTACGCCGAGTGGCGATCCAGCATCGCGTAGTCTGGCCGGAAGTGGCCTGTCCGCTTCGAAGCAGAAACGCGGACGGCCCATCCTCGCCATGATGCGATCAGGACATGGCGTTGCGTGCGATTTGGAAGGCGGACGATTGCTCAGAGGAACGCCATAGCCGACGCAAGGCAGCGGCGAATGCCCGACCGTCCGACGTTACGCCTGTAACCTTATCGCCGACGGGCGAAACGCTGCGGTCATGCGCAAGGCGCAGACACCCGGTCAGGAGCAGGGACTGTCGTTCACCACCGAGCACGGAACAGTGCAGCGCGTGCGACCGACCAGAACCTGCTTTGTCGCCGTCACAGGTCCTCCATGAAAATCCTCTTTGCCGCTACGCCGGCCGCCGGCCACCTGAATCCGCTGCTGGCCATCGCGCGCATGGCCTTGGCGCGCGGCGACGAGGCGCTGGTGGCCACGGCCGGGTACCTCCGCCCGTCCGTCGAAAAGTCCGGTGCCCGCTTCCTGCCGCTCGCCGCCGGCGCTGACATCGACCTCACGCGGATCGAGGACGTGTTGCCCGAGCGCGCAAATCTACCCCCGGGCCCGGAGCAGCTCCGCTACAATTTCGAGCGTATCTTCCTCGATCCGATGCGGGCTCAGGCCGAGACGCTGCGCAGGATCATCGCGTCCGAACGCCCCGACATCATCGTCGTGGACAATCTGTTCTTCGGCGCGACGGCCCTGTTCCTGGACGAGGGGACACCCCGGCCACCGATCGTCGCCTGCAGCATCACGATCCTGGTGGCCGACAGGCCGGATGGAGCTCCGACCATGATCGGGTTGCCGCCGGCACGCGACGAGGCGGCGCGCGCGGCATACGCGGCCATCGCCATCGAAGCCGAACGTCTATTCGGTGCGCCGGTCCGCGCTTACGCGGATGCCAAACTTGCCGAGATGGGCCTGCCGCCGTTGCCGTGCTCGGTGCTGCATTCGCGCCATCTCATGGCCGACGCCGTCTTTCAGACGACCGTACCGGCGTTCGAGTACGATTTCGGGGGGCTGCCCGACCACGTCCGGTTCGTAGGCGCCCTGCCCCCTCCGCCTCAGCGGGACGCTGCCCTGCCGGACTGGTGGGGCGAACTCGACGGGTCCAAGCAGGTCGTGCTCGTAACCCAGGGGACAGTCGCCAACGCCGATCTCGGCGAGCTGATCGAGCCGACCCTATCGGCGCTCGGCACGCGCGACGACCTGCTGGTGCTCGTCACCACCGGCCTCCGACCGATCGGGAACGTGCGCGGACCGATCCCGAAGAACGCTCGTCTTGCCGAGTTCCTCGATTTCGCGGCGCTCCTGCCGAAGGTCGACGTGCTGGTCACCAATGGCGGTTACGGGACTGTGCAGCTGGCTCTTCAAGCCGGCGTACCGATCGTGGCAGCGGGGCGCACCGAGGACAAGGCCGAGGTCGGCGCCCGGGTGGCGTGGTCGGGCGTAGGCCTCGAGATCCCGTCGCAGCGGCCGGAGGCTCGAGACCTGCGCGTGGCGGTCGAGCGGGTCCTGACCGTGCCCTCCTTCGTCGAGCGCGCGCGGTCGATCGCGGCGGATATGGCGGCGATCGATACGTCGGCAGTGATCCTTGGAACGCTGGACCGCCTCGTCGCCGAATCCAAGGCGACCTGATCCGGTCCGAGATTCCCGGCACCACGAGACATCGTCTCTGCCCTGACGGAGGCACGCCGGCGACGCCGGAGCGGCCATCGAAGGGCCGTGAGCCCGTCAGGGCGGGACGGCCGCCCGTTCGGGACCCGGCGTCCCGGCGCGTGGCCTTCCCCACAAACCGGTGGTGCTGCGCTTGCAGGGTTGGCGACGGGCCGCCCCGTTTCCCCGAATGCTGACCGGAAGCGCCCAGAGGCGATCGCGCGGCATCCGCCGGCATTCCCCCGTCGACCGTCCTCCCGCACGCTCGCAGCGACGGTTTTGACGCCGGCCCTCGATCGGCGCGTCTCTGCCTCAATGCCCGGTCGTATCGACGATCAGCAACCCGCGCGTCTTGCCCGAGGTGCTGTTGCGCGTCGCGACGGCGCGCCACAGGCGCTCGCTGTCGACCAGGAACGGCCGGTAGTCGCCGTTGACATCGCCGACAAAGACGAGGTCCGCGTCCGGCAGATATCCGAGGATCGGCGAGAAATGCCCGGCGCCGCGTCCGAACAAGGGGCCGCGATGGAAGTTGACGACCAGCCGCTTGTCGGGGTCGTTGCCGCCCTTCATCAGATCGCGGAACGCCGGCAACGTGAGATCGCGCACGACATGGACCGGGCGGTCGAGCCGCCTTCGCATCAGGTCGGCCAGCTCGTCCAGCGTCAGCCCATTCACGAGCACGCCGAACCAGGGCTGGAACGCCGTCCCCCGGAGCACGTCGGCTTGCGAGAAGTCGACGCCGAGGGAGCGGAGCAGGTTCGCCACCGTGGCAGGACCGCAGAAGCTCGGATTGCTCTGGTACTCGTAAGGCCGTCTCCGGTAAGCCGCCGCCACCGGTAAGGCCCAGGCCCGCGCCAGCAGCGCAGGATCATGAAAGTCCGGCCGCGTCGCGATCGACGTGACGGACGCGTAGGCGTTCGGCCTGAGGAGACGCGGGCCGACGCTGGCCGCGCCGGCCAGGAGAACGGCCGATCCGAGGAATGCGGCCACACGGCGCTTCCAGACCCGGTCTCGACGAACCTGTTCGGCCACCATGCGGAGGAATCCCGATCCCTTTGAGATTGCGCCCGGCCGCTCTGGGGCCAGGGCGATGGCGAACAGGCGCAGGACGACGCGCGCGCCGCGCACGGGCTGAAACGCGCCGATCCGCGCCGCGCCGGATGTCGCAGACCGGCGCGCCTCGACGATCGCGCGCATGAAATCCTGTTGGTGCAGCCGCCGCCGCTTCGAGGTTCGGGATGTCTTCCGGTCCGAAGGTGAAGCTCGGCAGTCGGGAGCCTTCGTAGGCGAGGTGCGTGAGGCGGGGGATGCCCCCATGCGGCGGACCGAGGATGTCGGCGCGAGGACCCTCGGATGCCGAAGCTACACGATCATGTCGGACGTGGAGCCGATGGTTACCGTTTTAACACGCGGTCCGCCGGGGCGTCGGCTGCGTGCCGAAGGACACGTCCGGCGCGCACCGGACGCGCGCGTCAGATGTTCCGGCATCGCGCGGTGAGCCGAGCGGCGGTGCAGCGCGGCCAGCACGTGGTAGTCGGCGAGCGCGGTCACCATCGCTACGCCGATCAACAGCATCGCCAGGTTCAGGACCGCCATGCTCCAGTGGAGCAGGCGAGCCGGCAGGTTGAAGCGGGTGGAGCGGTCATAGGCCAGCTCCTTGGGCCGTCGCTGCAACTGCAGCACTCGGGGTCTTCGCCTCGCCTGCCCGGCGCGTGAAGGATCGGGAATAGGCAGCTGGGCGGGCGCGCAACAGCGGGTCGTCGGATGGCCCGATTCCGTCTGGCAGGACGAGCGGATCGAAATCGATGTCCCGGCAGTTGCCCGCCTCCTCGGGCGTGCGCACCGGAAAGACCGGGATGGTGTTCACGCCGGTGCGCTATTCCTCCCCGTGTGGGAGCCGAAAGCGCCGGGCGAGGCTTCGCACAGTCGCTTCGGCGTTGGCCGCGGGGGGCTGCCCGCCGGCCGGAGCCACCCGCCCCCCGACGGGTGTCACGCAGCCTTCCGGGCGGACTGGATCCCCTTGAGGCGAACGAGCCCGAGAAATCGGGCGCCGCGGCATGAGCGAGGACTTCAACGGCGGCGTCCCCATCGCCGCTCGATGCGGGGATTCCGATCTTCGAATTGCGGCACCCTGGCCCCCTTCATACCCGGCGTCTGGCGCTAGCGGCCCCGGAGAACGGCCGACATCTTGGCCGCCGTGCCGAGGACAGCCATGCCGAGCGAGATCACCCTCTTCGAGGCCCGGCGGGTCATCACGATGAACCCATCGCGGCCGTACGCGACGCACGTCGCCGTGCGTGACGGATACGTGCTGATGGTCGGGACGGAAGACGAGTTCGACGGGCTCGATGCAGTTCCCGATCGGCGTTTTGCCGACAAGGTCATCCTTCCCGGCTTCGTCGAGGGACACGCCCACGTCATGGAGGGCACCCTCTGGCGCCAGACCTATGTCGGGGCCGGCGACCGCCGCAGTCCGGACGGACGCCGCGTGCCGGGCCTGCGCGATATCGGGGCCGTCGTCGCCCGGCTTTCGGACGCGGACCGGTCCATCGCCGACCCGGACCAGCTGCTCTACGGGTGGGGCTTCGATCCGCTGCATCTCGGCGGCGCACGCCTGACCCGGCACGATCTCGATCGGGTCTCCACAACCCGGCCGGTCATGGTCCACC
>NZ_VRVA01000193.1:0-6594 GCF_008039945.1 Methylobacterium sp. WL64 | reverse complement strand
GGCGAAGCGGGCGGGCAGGTGCGGCATGGGGCGTCTCTGGCGAGGGACACCACCAGCCTATCCATCAAGCCCGCTTCGTCACCCAGCGCGTTCCACGGCCGGTCGAAATGGCCAAAGTCGAGCTGAGACTGCCATGCCGATTGAAGCATCCGCAGCACCTCGTCGGCGAATGCCTTCTCTTGAGTGTCCGCAATCCTCTCGGCCTTCTGGCGGTCCTGATCAATCTGCTTTTCCACGCGCATTGCTGCACCCTTATCAAGCCGTTGCTAAAATGTTCTAGTCATAAGTTTAGGCAATAGATCAAATAACGGCCATCGCTTAGTGCTTTTCGCGAGTTCCGTCTTTTCTCATTTTGAAGCGAATGCCTTGCCCGCCCCCATTTTCGGGGATGAATTCTAGGCCACCGCGCTCAAAAGCTTCGACTAGAGCGCGGTTATTCATCGTCGTCAGCCGTCGTGCTGGTTTGCCATCTACGCTTCGGACCGTCTCGAAGGCCCTGATCGTCGGCAGTGGAACGCCGGAGGTCTCGGATAGCTCTTTTTGGTCGAGCCGCAGCAGCGAGCGCGCCGCGCGGCACAGTTCCGGTGTCAGGTCCATTAAGCATCTCCGCGATGTCACTGAAGATATAAGATGGCGACCTGATTGACAAGACCGCGGCGTGTCTCCATAACAATCATGTTGTGATTTTGGAGACATGACAGATGCCCCGCCGCACCGTCTCTTGGACTGCTATCGACCGCGCCGGCCAAGACAGCCGCCCCAAGATCCCGGCCGGTCTCCTGTCTGCCAAGGCGTCTATCAACCTGACCGTCCGCCTCGACCGCCGCCCGCTCGTCGCGGCTGGCAAGTTCGACCGCGCTGCCATCATGCACGCTGCCGCCAAGGCCGCCCGTCTCCATCAGGAGCGGTTCGGCTGCACCTGGGGCGAGGCGATGTCGGTGGCGCTCAAGGCTGCTTGGGGCGCCGCCAAGCTCGCCCGGCACATGGCCGCGCACTGATATCCACGATCCCTGCATCCAGTTTTACCGCGATCCCTGCATCCCGCAATTGAGGACCGCTCAATGTCCTACCATGCCCCCGCAACCACCTTCGTCCCCGCCCCGATCAACCACGCCGTCCCGCTCGTCCTACGCACGCCGACGCAGCGCCTCGTCCACGCCCGGGAGGATCATGAGCGCTGCCTGCGCCTGGCGGCCTCCTACCGGGTGCGCCTCGCCCGCGGCGAGACCGAGATGCGCGAGCTCCACGCGTGGGCTCTGGGCCATGCCCGCATCCTGCGGGCGCGCTTCCTCGACCTGTTCCCCACCCACTGAGGTCTGCCATGTTGATTACCCGCACATCCATGCTCACGGGCGAAACCAACACCCTCGACCTGCCGGTCACCGAGGACCAGCTCGCCGCCTACGAAGCCGGCGGCTTCCCGCAGGTCGTGTTCCGCCACCTGCCGCCGCCCCTGCGCGAATTCATCATGACCGGCATCACGCCGGAGGAGTGGCAGACCCGGGTCGCGTTGCCCGAGATGGAGGAGGACGACCTGTGAACGCCAGGATCCCCCGCCGGGTCGTTTTCGGCGGCGCGCTGATGCTGATCGCCCCGAACACCGCCATCGCCGTCGAGCCCGATCCGATCTTCGCCGCTATCCTGGCCGTGCAGCAGGCCTCCGCAGCCCTGACAGCCGCTCTCGACGGCCTCAACGAGAACGACCCGATCCAGATGCGGCG
Organism: Methylobacterium sp. WL64; assembly: GCF_008039945.1. Classification (NCBI taxonomy): domain Bacteria; kingdom Pseudomonadati; phylum Pseudomonadota; class Alphaproteobacteria; order Hyphomicrobiales; family Methylobacteriaceae; genus Methylobacterium; species Methylobacterium sp. WL64. Next base: position 4,873 of record NZ_VRVA01000193.1, on the reverse strand, counting down.
CGCGGACGAGGCCGCCGACCGCGATGCGGGTGCCCGCAACGCCCTGGCCAAGGTCAGGCCCTCTACGCGGGCTGGGTTTCACGCCCTGATCCGGTTCCACGCTGAGGACGTGACATGGATGGAGCCGGACACCTTCGGAGCGCTCGCACTCCGCGATCTTGCCGACGCCCTCGATGCTTTCACCGAGACAGCCACACCCGCGATACCTGCAAGCCGGCATAGCGCCATGCAGGATCCCCGCTAACCCGTATTGAAGGATTACCGGACAGGCTGACGATCGAGCACGCCGCGACCCCTGACCCCATTCATGCGGTGATTGAACGGCACCGCGCCGCCTGGGAGGCCTATCAGGTCGCCCCGGAGGATATCAGCCACCCCGAGACGGTTGCCGCCGATCAGGAGACCTACGACGCCCTGACGGCGCTTCTCAGCACCGCCTGCTCTAGCCGGTTCGGGGCCCTTGCCCTTCTCGGGCACCTGCAGTGGTGGTTGGCAGAAGAAGAGCCGAATGCGGGGGCCTTCGGTGACGACTGGCATGCTGCTCGCGCGCGGGTGGGCGACCTCGCCCTGTTCCTCGGCGAGCCTATGACGCCCGTGATGCTGGAGCCGGGGCCGTCTGCGGTGCCTCTCGGGGCCATTGCGGCGGGTATCGTCGCCCGGATGGTTCTCAACGATCGCCGGGCTCCGCGCTTGGGCTGCGTCTAAGCGGTCACGATCCCATAACCATCGCTCTTGTCATCAAAAATATAAGACAAGAGGTTCGTTGACACGGCCCAGAACTGTCTCCATAAAAATCAAGTTGTTGTTTTAGAGACAAGACAGGGCGGCGCTGATGCCTCTCTCGGATCGACCTTCCTGACGTGACAGCACCGGCATCGCGCCGGTTTCCGCCCACCCGCAGCCGACATCTCAAGCCCCGGAGCACCGGTTATGGCTACGACCTCGCGCGCCTTCAGCAAGCCGAAGAACACCACCGCTCGCACCGCAGCCGATGGGTCGGCAACCGTCCAGCGCCGCCTCCCCGTCGACGGTCGGTTCCTGAACCTGCCCAACGAGCCGGTCCCGAGAGAGATCGAGCCCTGGGAGCTTGTCGAGCCCGTCCGGCCGGACACAGCACACAGTCGGGCCTTGCGCTTCCTCGACGTCGCTGGCGAGCTGTTCGCCGCCGTCGCCATCATCGGCGGGGGCATGGTGTTGACCGGCCTCGCCTCTTTCCTCTGAGCCGCCGGACCTGCAAGCCGCCTTACCTGCATCCCTGCAAAGCGAATAACCTGCAATGCGCAACCTGCTGAATTTTTGTTTTCGTGCTTCCTCTGGACCTAGCCTGCGTGAGCGGGCGGCCGAACTGCGCGGCACCCTCGCCGGTCAGACCCGCCGGACCGTCATGGCTGGGTCCGTGGCCGCCGCCGTGCCGTTGCCGGCTATGGCCGCCGCCCGCATTCAGCAGCCCACCGAGTACGCCGAATATCGCGACCGCCTGCTGGCTGCTTACGCAGAGGACCGGGCCTGCCGTTCGATTGAGGGCGAAGCTCTGATCAACTCCTTTGAGGACGTGGCCAGCACCTTGGTCATGCGTCGCTGCTGGGCGCTGGCCGAGGAGGTCGCAAAACTGCCGGCTCCTCGAACCCTCGACGGGCTGGCTGTGGTCGCGCTTGCAGCCACCATTCTGTGGGAGGTGTGTCACGGCGGCGAGAAGCACGACGTAGCTGCCGTCGCGTTGATCCGGTCCATCCTGGTGATGACCGGAACCGAACTGCCGCCTCGGTTCAGTGGCTTCGGTGACGAGCCGGACGTGAAGGAGCGGGACCGCGCTCTCTACAACGCTCCCGGCGCGCTGCCTGCCTGGGCCATCGCCGAGGCCAAGGCCGAATACGACTTCGATGACGCCTGACGCCCCCACTGCGTGGCGTTCGTCTCGCCGCGCCTCCTCCCGCAATCCTATCTTCAGAGGTAGACCGTGCCCTCTCTCAAGCTGTCCAATCCGTTCCGCCGTGACACGGATCGCCCGACGCTCAAGCAGCGCGCCGCTGACCTGAAAGCCAGCCTCAGCCACCTCGCCAGCGATCCACTGCCCACGCCGGAACGCGGTGCTGTCCAGGCGGAGATCCGTGCGGATGCCGAGTTGGTGCGTCTGGGCCACCAGTTCGAGGCTGCCCGCAAGCGCGAGATCGTGGCCTGCGAGGCCTGCAACGCGGCTCAGAGGGAAGCGGGGCGGAATATGCCCAAGCGTCCGGCTTGCCTGATCCTGCGCCCTGAGGACGAGCCTTTCAACCTCGCACCGTGGAGCAGTGGCCGTACCGGGGAGCAGGTGTTTCCGAGAGATATCGACCACCTTCGCAAGCACAAATTCACCCGCGAGATTTGGCGCAAGGGGCGAGATGGCGAGACCGCTTGGTCAGGCCATGGGGGGAAGCTGCCAGAGATTGTGCCTTGGCCTGAGGCACAGGCTCGCGCCGATGAGATCGTGGCCGCTTGGGACGACTGGTGCGCGGCCAAGGCCGCGGTCAATCTGCAGTATGATCGACCTGACCTTGAAGAGGCAGCGGACGAAGCGGGGACGGTCGCCGTCAACCTTGCAGAGGCTATCGCGGCGCTGCCAGCACATACTGCGGCCGGCTTCCGAGTGAAGCTGCGCGCGCTGGAAAGCTATAGCCCTCGCACGCTCCTATCCGAGACCGATATCCCGGACGAGCCGGATCTGGATCAGCTCCTTTCGCACTCGCTCTGGCGCGACATGCAGGGCGAGACGCAGTCTGCAGTCGAGCCCGTGGACTGGCACAACCCGCCGCCCGGCTTCATGGCCTCACCCGCCATCGAGCCGTTCGGCTTCGCCCGGATCCCAGACGCCATCGGTCTCGAACTCGACCGCCTGCACGGCATCGCCGTCGCGGAATTCAAGCGCCGAGGTGGGCCTGAGAAGAGTGAAGCGGAGCAGGCCGCCCTACGCCGTGAACTGCACCTCGACGAATTCAACTACGTGCCGGCGCGCGAGAATGGAGAGGTGCCCGAGCCGGCGCTCGACACCTTGTCCGCCCAGATCCTAGCGTTGTGGCCGGCATGGGCGGCGCATACCGGCGACGACGGCACGGACGAGCAGACCGCCGCTTACGAGGCGATGCAGCAGCGCCGGTTCACCCTTCTCCACGCGGCCGATGCCCTGCCCGCCACACTCGGCAGCATCCAGCCCAAGGCGCTGGCCCTCGCCTGGCTGCACTACGTCGACGAGTGGCGGCAGGGGCAGAAGCGCGACGACTACTCCACCGATGGACGCCTCGCGATCGACATCCACATGGCGGCGTTGGCACAGCCTGGGCAGACGTCGCTCACGGTCTTCCGCCAGGAGCCCGACCTCGTTGGCATGCTCGACCTCACTTCCGCGAGCATGGAGGACCTGCGGGCGGTCCACGACGTGGCCGATCTGGTTGGGAGCGTCGCCTACGCCACGACATGGCAAGGCCGCTGCAAGATGCGCGGATATGGCGATGAAGCCAACGCTGCCGGCAAGCTGATGCAGTGGCTCGGCGACGCGCTAACCGACGTGGAGACGGCTACTAGTGCCGAGGCCGCTCGCCGGGTCCCTGGCAACAGCTCCGACCGCGGGCGGCGCCTCTCGATATGGGCAGCCAGTGTCATCGACAACGATGACCCGAAAAGCATCGAAGCTTTTGCCCGGGAACTCTTGGCTCACGCCGAGGCCGAGCGGGCAGGGCGCGGACAGGCGCCCGCCACCTCTTCCGTAGCCGTGCGTACCGATCCGGCCGGATCTCGCCGGAGGACTGCCAGTCCCACACAGCACCGAGACCCTGAAAATGAGCACCGTAGTTCGCTTTCCCGCTGGCCAGAAAGCCGCTGCAGCCCCGATCCCCCGAGAGGAGTTCGAGCGGCTGGCTGAACTCGCTCTCGACATCGTCGACCGGATCGTGGCCCTTCTCGACGCTGAGGATGGCGACCCCGACCGTGAGGACGGTGGTGATGCCGAGCCCGATCTCGGCGCCCCAGAGCAGCACGATAACCAGGTCGTCTGGTTCCGTGGCTCAACGCGGGATCTAGAGATCGACCGGCAGGAACCGGACCAGTGCGCCTGATCTTCCCTTCCAGGATGTCATGCAATTCGCATTTGCGGGTCTCAGCACATCCTTAAGTCCCCCAAGGCAGACTCCGGCCGTCAAGGACGCTCGGAGCCTAAGCCCATGTCAGTGAAAAATATGCAGGTGAAGGTGGACCTAGAAGGCTGGCGGACGGTCAAGGTCCTCTGTGTGACGCTGGATAGGACCTTAGAGGACCTGATGGTGGAGGCGATGAACGACCTCATGGTGAAGTATGGCCAAAAAGGCACTCTTGAGCGGCGTTCAGCGGAGCGCACCCCAGCGGGAGGTCGTGCAATGCGAGACCTGCTTTGATGCTTCCATGCATTCTGGAGGGCTCAACCGCATAAAAAGTCCATGTGCCATTCCGGGGCACTACGAAATAGCAATCTAGTCCTCCCACTATCGCCCTCCGAACCCATTGGGGGCGGGTATGGGCGACGACGGCGAACTGGGCATCGATCAGGATCTGGACTGGCTGTTGGATGAAATGCCGGCGCCTCTCCAGGATTGCCTGGATGAGGGCGACGAGCCGCGGCGAGTGAAAGGGCCATCACCCCTGCCCTTCCAATGGGAAGGCGACTGGTTAGGGTTGAAGCACTTAGCGGCCGGCAAGCTCACGCGTGTCCCCCACCCGGTACCGTCGGACTTTGATGGACTAAGAGCGCCTAACAGAACCGTCTGATCTGGTTGAGAGTGATGAGGCTGGCGGCGAGGCTCGTGAAGGCCTCGTAGATGTCTGCGCGTCGCTCGTAGCGGATGGGCAATCGACGGAATCGGTTGAACCA